>DATAOM010000356.1:0-4091 GCA_036265775.1 Ktedonobacterales bacterium
GTCGTAACGAGGCGCAGGTTTGCGCCTACGTCATAGGTGGCGCGGTCGCTGGCGTTCTGCCCCAATGAGGCGTTGAAGGTGACGGCGAAAAGCCCAAGCCCAACCGCCGCGACCAGCAGGAGGATCATCCGCGTATAGCGAGCCGGGCTACGCTCGACCTGTGAGAGCGCCAACATCGAGGTGAAGCCGCGTCCGCGCGCCGCCATCCGCGCGCCCCACGAGGCGGCGAGCGGGACCACGCGCAGGACGAGTAATGCTCCCGCGAGCAGGAGGAGCGCAGGCGTGATCAGGAGCAGTGGGCTGGCGCCGCCACCCAACTGAAGCCGCGCGGTCGTGCCACCGAACTGCCCCAGCTCCACATAGCCAACGGCACAGATGGCGACAAGCGCGAGGTCAAGGTAATACCGCGACCAGAAGGGGGGACGTGAGGCGCGCGCCTGCTCGCGACGGAACGCCAGCACTTCCATGCGCGAGGAGCGCCAGGCGGCGAAGAGGATCGCGCCGACCCCCAGCGCCGCGCCGCACAGGGCCGGGATGATCGCGCTCATCGGATTAGCTACCTGCGACAGGTAGGACTCAGAGACGCCCGCGATCTGCAGCGCCGTCGGCGCGATAAAGATACGCGCGAGCTCTAGAGAGAGCGCCGCCGCGATGAAGGGACCAATCGCAGCCGCGATGAGCGCCAGGAACAGGCCCTGGGTGAGATAAACCGTCAGGATCTGGCTATCGCTGGCGCCCCGGCTCTTGAGCGTGGCGATGTCTTGCCCCTGTCCGTCTATCAGCAGGCTCGCCATCGAGACGACGAAGAGCAACGCCAGTCCGACGATCTGCGCGACGATGACAAATAGGGGCAATGCCAGAAAGGATTGTTGCTTCTGAACGGCGTCGAGTGTACGCGACAGATCAGTCAGCGTCTCAGCCTTCGTGACGCCTTGAGCCCCAGGTAAGTCACCGCTGACATGCGAGCGGAGCGCGCCAAGGTTAGCGGAAATCTCATCCAGGTTCTGCGCCTCCACGCGCTGCGGAACCGTGTAGTAAATCCACTGCTGCGTTAGCTCAAGGCCAGGGAATGAGCCAAGGCCCGCGAAGAGCGCGTCAGGAGTGAGTAGGATTGGGTAGATACTCGGCGCGTTTTCCGAGACTTTGGCGTTGAAGTTGAGGCCGTTCCAGAACGGATCGCTCGCATCGACTGGCTTCCAGATCCCGACAATAGTGAATGTGAACGTGCGGTCGTGCGCGCCGAATGCGACTGCGGTCACTGTCTGGCCAGGAGCGAGTTGGAGATCGCTCGCCATCTCGGTCGTGATGACCGCCTCCGGAACGCCACCCTGCTTCGCCTGTGGCGCGCGGCCCTGCGCAAAGCGCATGTGTGAGGCGGCTGTCGCATAGTCGAACGCGCGGAAGCGCATCTCAGAGTCGCCCTGAGAGGAAACGTCGATGGCGCGGGAATCGATCGCGCTCAACAGCGTCTCGCCAGACTGTGCGTAGTAGGTCGCGCCCGGCTCCGTGATGTCGCTGACATAGCGCCGTCCCAGGTCTAATACCCGTGGCTCGACTGCTGAGCGGACGGTTGGAGTGATGGCCGCCTGGGTCAGGCGAATCTCGACGTTGCGCGCCACCGGGTCGTCCGTATTGACCTGGCGCTGCAACTCGACGGCGGTCACGATGCCGTTATAGAGCGGCACCGCGCAGATGAGGATGACAGCGGCCAGCATACCCACCGCCACGATGAGCAACAGCGGCCAGCTGCGGCGCAAGCGCATCAGCCCTAACTGCTCCGGCGCAAACACGCTTGGCCGGCGTTTCATGCGTCCCAACGCGGCTCCGCCTCCGCGACCCCGCCCGCCTCGCGCAGGCATACGGGCTGGCGCGGCGCGCCGTTCCTGTTGCAGACGCATCAACCTCTCCCCTCGCTCGCCAACGTCGTCATAAACAGCCTCACGTGAGCGCATCCAGCCCTCCAGCGCTGCGTGAGTTGTTGGGCTACCTCACCATACGAGACGCGCGCCGCTGGGTGATGTTTTCAGTATGTTCAGCGGCCCGCGACATCGTATCATAACCCAGATTACCCATCTGGCGCGACGTTCTCCGAAATTACTCGCGCCACGCTCCGGCTGTCGAAAAGCGATTCATCGCAGGGATTGACAACTATCTGGCGCTTGTGTAGGATTGCTTCGCTCGACGTATTAGTGACAACGGAAGGCATGGAGGCGTCTGTGAACAAAGCGCTCGCTGTCGCGTTAATTGCCATTGGGGCGGTTCTGGCTGTCCTCGGCATACTGCAGCATCAACTCATCATCAGTATCCACATTGATCATCTTGCCATCATTTTAGTCGCTGTGGGCTTGATCGCGATTGTCGCCGGTATCTTTGGATTTGTCATGCAGGGACGAAGTTCCGCGCCAGCCGCCTAAGATCCAAGCAGTTCTGCGCGCGTGCGTCCCTATCACGTTAGGATGCACGTGCAGCGGTCCACTTTGCATTCATTCTGCATTCATTAGACATGTCTAGCGAGCCGAGTGCGGCGTCGTGCCTCATAGTGCCTCATACGCTGGCCAAGCAGCGGCGCGCCTGCGGACGAATAGCCGCGCACACAGCCAATCGCCCGCGCAGTGAGCGATCGATCGCTAAGCAGGAACCCTTCAGGTACAATAGTAGCAGGAAAATTGCGAAGGGTTGACCCTCCAGCCGCGCGCGAATACACTTGGGCATGGCGCATGGAGAGGTGACGGGAAGGGTCTATCATGTCGGCAAGAGAATATCGCGATCTGCTGCTTCAACGCTGGTGGGTTGTCGGCTTGAGCATTCTCTTGGTCGGCCTGGGCGCGGTCGCCGTCACCCTGTTTCGCCCTCCAGTGTATCAAGCGCGGGCGCTCGTACAGGTAGATATTCCTTCAACCGATACGAGTGTCATCGTCGGTGTGACGCGTGTCGTCTATACCCAGGCTCAACTTGCGACGAGCGATTCTGTCTTACACGACGCCGCTGCGCGAACTCCTGGATTGACGGTTGCGCAACTGCGGTCGTCGGTTAGCGCGACGCCTCTCGCGAACGAGAACATCATCCAGGTGACAGCGCGCGCCTCGTTCCCTTCTGCGGCGGTCACCATGGCCAACGATGTCGCGCTCTCGCTTATCGGCGTGCAAGTGACGGCCATGCGCAACAACAACGCTACGGCGCTCCAGCCGTTGCAAGACGCTGTCAGAAGCACCTCGAACGCTATCGAGGTGACAAGTTTGCAACTCAGCGCCCTAACCGCGGATAAGGGAGCAGACCCGACACAGGTCGCCACCCTGCAAGCGCGGCTGGGGACGCTCCAGAGTCAACTTAGCCAGCAACAGACTGCGCTCAGCGACGCGCAGGCAGAGCAGGTGAAACACGCGTACTACACGCATCTCGCCCAGTTCGCGCAATCCGACGTCTCGCAGGAGCGCGCAACCACGGCGATTAGTGTAGGGGCCGGCGTGGGATTTGGCCTGCTGCTTGGTTTATTCGCAGTGCTCGTACAAGGCGCTATCTCGCAACGCATTCGCAGCGCCGATGAGGCCGAGCAGTTGATAGGCGCTCCCGTCTTGAGTGAGGCCCCACATGAAGCGCTCACCCAAGACGCATTGCAAGCCGCCCTGCGGGGCCAGATCCCGCCCCATCCAGGTTTCCAGCGGCTTGCGAGAGCATTGACGTTCCTCGCTGTCGAGCGCTCACTGCGCGTCGTCGCCGTTACGCGCGCGCAGAATAGCGCAGATGCGAGCAAGAGTGGAATTGCTGCGGGGCTTGCCATTTCCACGGCAGCGGCGGGCAAGTATACTCTTCTGCTTGACACCAATCTCACCAGCCCGACTCAGCATCTGCTGTTTGGCGTGAGCGACACGCCGGGAGTGAGTGACGCCATACTGTTCTATCACGCGCCAGACGCCCCTGTGGCAGAGTTCCAGCGCTACTGCCTTCCCCCCACCTATGTTGACCTCCCGATGCTACGCATCGTTCCCGCTGGAACAACGGCGCCTAATCCATCAGGACTGCTGAAATCGCGGGCGATGGTAGCGATGTATAACGCCGCCACCGCAACGGCGGTTCAGTCCATTGTCATTGAT
>DATAOM010000357.1:0-3273 GCA_036265775.1 Ktedonobacterales bacterium
CGCGCTGATGACCTTTCGGGCCGCCGCTTCCCATGAGTAGAATGCCTATGCTACCCTACACGATGGCGTTTTTCACTGGGCGCAATGCAGCGGGGGCGTGGAACGTGGCGATGGTTTTGTCCGGGCAGGTGGCGCACCAGAGACTTACAAGGCGACTGGCGGCGATCGCGCGCTGGGCGCTGGCGCTGGTCTTTGTCCTTGTAGCGCTGACCACCATCGTGACAGCGCTCATGACGCTACCGGCGGTTCTCATCGATCAGGTCAGCCAGATCGTTGATCTCGACGAGCTGGCCTGGGGACGAGCCGGAGCAATCGCGCTGGGACTGCTCCTGCTGTTGGTGGCGCGCGCCCTAGCCCGTGGCAAGCGCCAGGCATGGCTCCTATCGTTGGCAATGCTTGCCATCTCGCTGGTGGGGGCGATGGTCGAACATGCCCATATCCGCTCGCTCATACTCATTCTCGCCGCACTCACCGCGCTGCTGGCGCTTGGGCCTGCCTTTACCCGGCGGAGTGATCGTGTCTCGTCGATGCGGGGCTACGTCGCGCTCGCGCTTGGCGGTTGGCTGACCTGGACGCACGCCTTCCTCTATCACGCGCTCAAGGTTGGCCATCTCACGATCCAGCTATCGCCATGGGCGATCCTGGTTCCCCTGCGACTCCTCACCTACGCGCTCTTGGCAGTCGGCCTCTGGCAACTCCTGCGCCCAGTCCTGCAGGAACGCGCCGACGCGCGCGGAGAACATGAGCGGGCTGCCGAGGTCGTGCGGCGTCATGGGCTGCTCTCGACCGCTTACTTCGCGCTCGGCGAGGACAAACACTATGTCTGGTCGGATTCGGGACAAACCCTCCTGCCCTATCGCGTCGTGGGCGGTGTTGCGCTGGCGCTCTCCGATCCCATCGGGCCAGAGGAGGAGCATACACGGACGCTTGCGAAATTCATCGCCTATTGCCGGCGGCAGGACTGGGCCTTTGGCGTCTATCAGGCCAGCCCTACCGCATACCGCCTCGGGCGCGCGCAAGGGCTGCGGGGCTTCAAGATTGGCGAAGACGCGCTGATTGATCTACGCAACTTCAAGATGGAGGGCAAGGCTGGCGCGGCTGTGCGCCACAGTGTTGCGCGCGCCCGGCGCGGCGGACTGACGGCGTTGCTATTTCATGGGCAGCGGCTGCCCGACGACATCCTCGCAGGCATGCAGCGCGTCTCGACCATCTGGCTGCGTCAGCGCGAGATCAACGGACAGTTTGGCTTCAGCATGGGCCGGTTTCCCGCCGACTGGTCGCCGGAGTTGCTGACCGCGGTGGCAATAGACGCATGTGGCTCTGTGCAGGCGTTCGTCACGTGGACGCCTATCTACGCCGCAAATGGTTGGTCGCTCGATCTCATCCGGCGCGATACCGAAGCAGTGCCTGGCGCGATGGAACTGCTGATCGCCGAATCATTCGCCTGGGCGCAGGCGCGTGGCTGCGCGCGCATGTCGCTGGGCTTGCTGCCGTTGGCGGGACTGGACGCGGAGACCCGCGCGCTGGAAGGCGCGTCTGCGACGCCGGAGGCGCTGATCGAACGCGGCGCGTCCTATCTTCATCAGCGCGGCGTTTTGCTCTCGTCGTATGCCTCCCTGCGTCACTTCAAGGAGAAGTTTCACCCTGACTGGGAGGCGCGTTACCTCTTGCTCGGCGAGGCCAGCGCGACGCCACATGTTCTGCTGGCGCTGGCGCAGGTGATGGGCGGTGGCTGGCGCGTCGTCGCGCAGGAGACATGGGAGAAGCTGCGCACGGGCAGTCGCTGATGTCAGTGAATGCTTGGATGCTCGCTTGCGATGACGTGGTGGCATCTGTGTGGTACTATCACTCCAGTTCACGACTTTGTGTTTGGCGCATGCTCCAAGCGCGTCACGAGTTTGAAAGGAGGCGTCGAGGTGTCTAGAAGCGCAAGACGCGCAACATCGAGCTCCAGCAAGAGCGTGTGGAGTGAAGGTCAGAATAGTTTGAGAGCATAGACGCTGATCGTGCCTTTTCTGCGTCATAGCGTTCTCAATCGTTAGAAATCTGATCCTCATCCATCTCCATAAACGTTCTCTTCGGCAAGATAGCATTGCTCACTATTTCCTCCTGCTGGTGTTCTCTGTCGCGCGCATCCTCACCCCTGACCCCGCCTGTCTATTTTCCGACACGGGGCTGAGATGTTCGCGCCACGCGCGGTCTATGGCCGCCTGGACACCGCCATGAGGAGCGCCTGTTGGTTTCCAATGATGTGAAGACGGAAGAGCCGTCGATTCTCGCAGCGCCAGATGATCTTGCTTCGGCAAAAACCGGATCCGAGCCTGACGTCGCTGCGCCCAAATTTTCGCGCGGCAGGAAGTTCCTGTCGTACTACAAGCCGTACAAGGGCCTGTTCCTCGCCGACATGGCCTGCGCGCTGATCGTCGCGGCGATCACGCTGGCGCTGCCGCTCGGCGCGCGCTACGTCACCAAGGACATCCTGGAGGGCGGCGCGCCAGATAGGCTCAACCAGATCGCGCTGATGGGCGCGCTGATGGTGGCGCTGGTGGTTGTCCATACCCTCTGCGTGATGTTCATCGACTATCAGGGTCACTTCATGGGCGCGAAGATGGAACGGGACATGCGCCATGAACTGTTCGAGCATTATCAGAAGCTGTCGTTTCGGTTCTACGACGAGCAGACGACGGGACAACTGATGACGCGGATGACCAACGACACGTTTGCGATGTCCGAGCTGTACCACCATGGCCCCGAGGATATCCTCGTCACCTTCCTGACTGTCACCGGCGCCTTTATCATCCTGCTGCGCATCAACGTCGCGCTGACGCTGATCGTCTTCCTCTTCGTGCCCATCATGGCGATACACGCCCTGTACTTCAACCGGCAGTTGCAGCGCGCGTTGCGCAGCAGCAAGGATCGCGTCGGCGACGTCAACGCGCAGCTCGAAGACACGCTGGCGGGCGTCCGCGTGGTCAAGTCGTTCACCAACGAGGAGGTGGAGGCGCGCAAGTTCGCCGCCGCGAACGAGCGCTTTCTCGCCAGCCGCAGGATCGAGTATAAGGGCTATATGTTCTTTTCCAGCGGCTTGATCGGGTTCGGTCAACTCATCACCATCGCCGTCGTCATCTTTGGCGCCGTCGCGATTGTGCGCGCCGAACTGGATCTCGCCGATCTGGCGACCTACCTGCTCTGTATCGCGATCCTCATTGACCCCATCCAGAAGCTGGTCAACTTTGGCAGGCTCTATCAGGAGGGCATGACGGGATTCCAGCG
>DATAOM010000358.1:0-2858 GCA_036265775.1 Ktedonobacterales bacterium
CCCGCGCCGCCCGGAGCGCGCTCGTCGGGGTGAAACTCATACGTGCCCTCGCGCCACAGCGCCAATTCCCGCAGTGTCCAGAGCGCCTGCGTCTTGAGGGCCATCGCCAGTTGATCGTGCGTCAGGATGTTGAGATCAACCAGTCGCTCGCCGATGCGTTTGCCAAGCGGATCCTGCGTCTGCATGTGGTAGACGCGATCCAGTTGGGCCTGGGTCGCCAGATTGAGCTGCTGTAAGACCTGTCCGAGGGTCAGCGCCCCCGTGTCCATCTCGGAGCAACTGACAATCGCCCCGGCATCCACGTAGATCAGCCCAACTCGATTCTCTTCCGCCCGCAGATGCAGCGCGCCTGTGCTGCCGTTCAGCCCCATGACCTGCAACAACTCAGCCGGACGAAACCCTTCGAGCCGACCTTTGAGGACAGCATCCTGTGGCATGTAGATATACTCCAGCGTCAGCGTCGCGCAGTGGGACGAAGTAACACGGCAAAGTCGCGGAGGGCAGTCCCTCCACACCGGGCTATTATACTCTAGCGCTCGGAGTCGGGCAACGGCCCTAGCCTCTGGACATCGCTTCCCGCGACTCGGCGTAACAGGTCAGTTATGCTCTCTCCCAGTTCTGGATGGATCAGCGCTGGCGCGATTTCCGCCAGCGGCGCCAGAACGAACGCGCGCTCGGGAAGTCGTGGATGCGGCAGGGTCAGTTCGTCGGCGCGTAGTACCAACTGGTCGTAGAACAGCAGGTCAATATCTATCACGCGGGGACCATAGCGCGTCCCCGGCGCGCGACCGAGCGCACGCTCAATGGCCTTGACGCCGTGGAGGAGTTCGAGCGGGCCAAGGGATGTCGCGGCCTGGACGGCGAGATTATGGAAGCGCGGCTGGTCGGTGTAGTCCGTCGGCGCGGTATCGTAGACCGAAGAGACACGCTCGATAGTAACCAGTGAGGCGAGCGCCCGGAGCGCTTCCGCCAGATGGGCGTCGCGGTCGGCGATGTTGCTCCCCAGCCCCAGAAAGACGTGATGGAGCACGGGCGCGGTCTGGTCGGACATTGCGGCTGAATCGGTCATTGGCGACGATCCTCCTCACCACGCCTGACCTACTCACCTAATCAGGCGGGTAAATTGACGGAGTCAGGGCCAGACGCTATAGTGTGCTGCGCCTGAGATGAGTCTGCTGACGTTCGTAGTCGGACGAGAGGGAACTGGATATGCGTGGGTTTGCTGGGCGCCACCGGGATCACCGTCACACTCATGTCGCAAAAGAAATGTCACGACGCCCGCGACGACGATACGCTCTGGCCCTCACGCTAGCGGGCATGATGTGTCTTGCGCTTGCGGCCTGCGGGTCAGCCTCGGCTCCAAAATTGAACCTGCCCGGCGGAACCTATAGCAGCGCGACCTACGACTTTCACATCACCTATCCGCGCAACTGGCTGGCAAATCCCTCCGAGGCGACGCCCGCCAGCGATGGCTCCGTCCTGCCGATCCCCTTCACCCTCATTATCACACGTACGGGAGATGCGCATAGCGCCGCGTCGCTCATCTCCACCTGTACCGTGACCGTCATGAACCTGAAAAACAGCGACATCGCGAAGAGTGCGGCTGGACTCGCCTCCAACAAATTTCTCCAGACGATGTCCATTGGTGGCGTCTCGGGCTATGCCAGCGCGCCTCTCGCACAGGATATTCCGAATTCGGAGATCAGCGTCACCCACACCGACTATTACGTGGTGCATGGCGGCTTCGAGTACCAGATTAGCACCGACTCGGTGAAGGGCGACAACGCCGATGGCGATCTGCGCAGCATCGTGGAGAGTTTCAGCTTCGGGGCGTAATTTTAGGTGAGACGACGGCGTTCGCCGGGCATCGCATCGTGTTCGCGCAGGCGTTCCACCAGCCACGCCTCGTCGTGAATCGGCACGCCCAGTTTCTCCGCTTTGGCCAGCTTGCTTCCCGCCGCCGCGCCGACGATCAGATGGCTCAGCGACTTACTGACGCCACTGGCGATCTTGCCGCCGAGCGCCGTAATCGCTTGCTCCGCCTGGCCGCGCGTCAATTGATCGAGCGAGCCGGTCAGCAGGAATGTCTCGTCGGCGAACGGCAGATTCGATGTGTCGGCCGTCGCGTCGCCATCGGGCGCGGAGAGCGTCAGACCCGCCGCCTTCAGCCGTGCGGCGAAGTCGCGATTGGTGGGTAGCTGCGCCCAGTTGTAGACGCTTTCGGCAATCTTATCGCCGATGCCCGGCAGCGCGGCGATCTGTTCTTGCGAGGCGTCCAGCAGCGCATCCATCGAGCGCAACCCCTCGGCCAGCGTCTCAGCGGCCTTGTAGCCCACGTACCGGATACCGATGGCGTTCAGCACGTCCGCGAATGGTCTCGCGCGGCTGGCGGCGATGGCGTTGAGGAGGTTGGTTGCGCTCTTGTGCTGGAAGCCAGGCAGCGCCAACACTTGCTCCTCGGTCAAGCTGTAGAGATCGGCCACGTCCGTCACCAGATGCTGCTCGACCAGGCGCTCGGCGATGGTGTCGCCCAGCCCGCGAATATCCATCACCGCCGAGAAATGGATAATGCGCTCGGTGCGCTGCGCCGGGCAGTCGGTGTTGGTACAGTAGTTGTCGGCCTCGCCCTCGGCGCGGAAGACCGGAGAACCGCAGACCGGGCAGGTCGTCGGGAATGTCCATGGCGTCTCGCTGCCATCACGCAGTTCCACCAACGGCTTGACGATGCCGGGGATGACATCGCCGTGGCGCTGGACAACCACCATATCGCCTATCATCAGGTTCTTGCGCCGAATCTCATCTTCGTTGAAAAGCTGGGCGCGTGAGACGGTGACGCCGCCAAGCGGAATCGGCTCCAG
>DATAOM010000359.1:0-18858 GCA_036265775.1 Ktedonobacterales bacterium
TGGCGTCGCCTTTGTACGCCTGGAGGCGGTTCGCGATCCCCACCTCCTCTTTCCGACCATTGCTCTGGCGCTCGGCCTCCAGGAGCAGAACGATCTGCTTGGCGATGGCGCGCTGGTTACCTTCCTGCGAGCGAAACAGGCGTTGCTCGTACTGGATAACATGGAGCAATTGCTACCAGCGGCTCCTGCGCTTGTGGATCTATTGAATACTTGCCCCAATCTCACGCTGCTCGTCACGAGCCGGGCTGTGCTTCATGTTTCGGGCGAGCAGGTCTTTCCAGTGTATCCCCTGCCGTCGCCAGATGTGCCGCAATCCCGTTACTTGCGTCCTGATGAACTTGCTCACTTTAGCGCGGTGCGACTCTTTGTCAGCCGCGCACAGTCGGCGCAGCCAGATTTCGCGCTCACGGAAGGAAATAGCGGCGCGGTAGCGGCGATTTGTCAGCGCCTCGATGGGTTACCCTTAGCGTTGGAATTGGCAGCGTCACGCATCACCCTGTTTTCGCCAGAGACCCTGCTCGAACGGCTTGAGCGGCGCATGGCGCTGCTGACCGGCGGCGCGCGCGACCTTCCTGAGCGCCTCCAGACACTGCAGGGAGCCATGACCTGGAGCTACCACCTGCTCGCGCCGGATGAGCAACGTTTGTTCCGGCGGCTGGCAGTCTGCATGGGTGGTTGCGCGATCGAAGCTGCGGAAGCCATCTCCTCTGCTTCTCCCGATGACGTGATCGCCGGCATGTCAGCCCTTGTCGATCAGAGCTTGCTCCAGCGCATGGACACATTAGGCGGCGAGCCGCGCTTTGTGATGCTGGAGACGATCAGAGAGTTCGCGCTCCAGCAACTCGCCGCGAGTGGTGAAGAAACAGCCGTTCGCCATACGCACGCGCGTTATCTGCTCGCGTTCGCCGAGACGGCGGAGCGAGGGCTGCGGAGCGCCGAACAACAGCAATGGCGCAATCGTCTTGAAGATGAACTGGGAAACCTGCGCGCGGGGCTGGCCTGGACGACAAGCGCCGCTGGGGACGCGGAGGATCACGAGATTGGGCTGCGACTGGCTGGCGCGCTCTGGTATTTCTGGTACCGTCGCGGGCTACCTACAGAAGGAAGAAAATGGACGGCGCAGGCGCTGGCTGCTTCACCCAGCGGCGGCGTAGCGCGCGCGCGTGCGCTGCTGACCGCTGGGGCGCTCGCGTGGCAACAGGGCGACTATCTCGCGGCGCATGACTATCTTGGGGAGAGCGTCAACTTGTGGAAGCGCGCCCCCAATCAGCATGGTGTCGCCGATCAGGATGGCCTCGCCGAAGCCCTTCATGTCCTGGGGCATGTCTATTTCGATCAACATGACTATGCCGAGGCGCGCCGGCTCTTCGCCGAGAGCCATGCGCTTTTTGAAGCGGCTGGCGTCGTGGCCGGGAGCATCACGCTGATCGGTGATCTGGGTATGGTCGCGTATCACGAACGCGACGACAGGCGCGCCCGCGACCTGCTTGAAGAGAGTCTGCGTCTCAGCCGCCAGCGCGGACTCAAGGATCGTGTCGCCGAGGGGTTGAACCGTCTGGGCGATCTGGCCCGCCTGGCTGGCGACGGCAAGGGCGCGAGAAAGCGCCATGAGGAAAGCCTGGCGATATGGCGAGAGCTGCATGGAGATCCCGGGATCGCCTCGGCGCTGCATAAGCTCGGACAAGTCAGCCGGATTCACGGCGATCTCGTCGGCGCCCACGAGCGCTTCACCGAGAGTCTGGCGCTCCAGCGTGATTCGGGCAACCGCCAGGGCATCGCCGAATGTCTTGCTGGTCTGGCCGGCGTCGCACTGGATGCGGGGGAGCCGCAGCGAGCGGCCCACCTGCTGGGCGCGAGCGCGGCCGCGCTGGAAGCGATTGGAGCGCCGCTGGCTCCTGCCGATCAGGTCATGGTGACAGCCGACGTTGCGAGTGGGCGGATTCGCCTCGGCGAGACCGCCTGGGAGACGGCGTGGACCGAGGGCCAGACCGTCCCGCTGGCTCAACTAGTGGAGGAGGCGCTGGCATCCTCGCCTCCCGTCACATCTCCTCGCTCAGGAAACTCTGGCCAGGCGACGCCTCTCTCGCGGCGTGAACAGGAGGTTGCGGCGCTCGTCGCGCGGGGCCTGACGAATCGCGCCATCGCCGAGAGTCTGGTCATTGGCGAGCGCACCGTCGAGACGCACATCAGCCACATTCTGGCGAAGCTCGGCTTCACCTCCCGTGCGCAGATCGTGGCCTGGGCCAATCAACGAGAATCTGCGACCGACTGAGCCGCAACATCTCCTCGCAGCTACGCATGCAGGGGCCCACTGGCGTCTGCGTCTCTCCGTACCGCCAATCCGTACAGATGGCCGGCTCGTTCCGTACTTTCCACGACGACACACCATGCGCGCGCTGGCTACACTCGTCACGAAGCACGGTCACAACTGGCGTGATGACCATGCATTCGCAGGAGGTAAGGGCAATGCAGACCTATCATGTGACTGGCGGCGCAGGGGTATCGGACGTATTCGTCGAACCAGCATGGCTGGCGGAGCGCCTCGACGATCCCACTGTGCGCGTTGTCGAGGTGGATGTCAGCGGGGCGGCGTACGACCAGGGACACATTCCAGGCGCGGCTCTCTGGAACGCGTATACCGACCTCCACCATCCAGACTACCGCCCGGTGGATCACGGCGAGTTTGCGCAACTGCTGGGCAGCTCAGGACTTACACCCAGCGACACCGTCGTCTTCTATGGCTACGGTCCCTCCCTCGGCTTCTGGCTGATGAAGGCCTATGGGCATGAACGCGTGCTGATCCTCAATGGCACGCGGGACGGCTGGCGTGGGGCTGGATTGCCCTGGACAGCGGACCATCCCTCGCCAGCGCCGACCACGTATGCGCTTCCCGCAGCGGAAGCCACACAAATCGTTTCACTGGAGACCGTGCGCGGCATGCTGGGAAAGGCGGGCCCAGTCATCCTCGATGTGCGGTCGGAGGCCGAGTTCGTGGGGGAGCGGTTCTGGCCGTCTGGCGCCACAGCAGGCGCTGGCCGTCCTGGCCACATGCCCGGCGCGACACATCTCCCCATTGACCTCCTGCGCACGGCCGATGGCGCCCTGAAGACGCCAGTGGCGCTACGGCAGGTGTTCGAGGAGCACGGCGTTATCCCTGAGCGTGGCGTCGTCACCTACTGCACCATTGGCAATCGGGCCAGTGAGGCGGCGATTGTCTTGCGTTACCTCCTGGGCTATCCTGATGTGCGTGTGTACGACGGCTCCTGGGCCGAGTGGGGCACGCAAACGGATACGCCTGTCGAGGTTGGACGTCCGGCAGCCATCTGACGAGGAAACACGAAGCGCAATCACCTCTCTAGCCCATAACCAGAAGTTCTGGTAGACCGGTGACCAGCGTGTGACAGGACACACGAAAGGCAAAGACAGCAATGGGTACGACGTTTGACCCTATCACCTACAAGAACACCACCCGTGACCAGTGGCAGACAGCGGCGGAGGCGTGGAACCGCTGGGAGCCGGTCATTGACCAATGGCTCGGCGACACGACGGAAGCGATGCTGGAGATGGTTGGCGTTCATGCGGGCAGCCGAGTCCTCGACGTAGCCGCAGGCGCTGGCGGGCAGACGCTCGCCGCCGCAAGGCGCGTGGGGCCCTCTGGATATGTGCTGGCGACCGATATCTCATCGAATATTCTCGACTTCGCCGCCAGCAACGCCCGTGCGGCTGGTCTCACCAATGTGGAGACTCGTGTGCTCGATGGCGAGACCCTTGATGTCGAGCCTGAAGCATTTGACGCCGTCATCTCGCGCGTCGGCCTGATCTACTTTCCCGACCAGCAGAAGGCGCTTGACGGCATGCGCCGCGCGCTCAAGCCAGGTGGTCGCGTCGCCGCCATTGTCTATACCACCGCCGAGCAGAACGCCTTCTTCTCGCTTCCGATTTCCATCATCCGGCGACGCGCGCAGTTGCCGCCACCACTGCCGGGCCAGCCTGGTCCGTTCAGCCTCGGCGCGCCCGGCGCGCTGGAGGAAGCGTACCGGCAGGCTGGTTTCCGCGACATCGCGACACGCGTCGTCGCCGCGCCGCTCCACATGTCCTCAGTCGAGGAGTGTGTGCGCTTTGAGCGCGAGTCGTTCGGCGCCTTGCATCAGATGTTGGCGGGAGTAGATGAGGCGGAGCGCGCGTCGGTTTGGGAAGAGATCGCCACCGCATTGAGGCAGTTTGAGACCGCCGATGGCTTTGTCGGCCCATGTCAAATGCTCGTCGCGGTGGGAACGAAGTAGCGCTTCAGAGGAATTGCCGCCAGCGTATCGACTATCGGCGCTGGCGCGCTCTTTCGTTCTTCTTTGACTCGCCGCACCGATCTCTTATCCGCTATACTGGATTCGTGGTCGTAGAAAAGCGCTGTGAGCATAGCTGTTCGCATTATTGAGATGAATGACCCGATGCGTGTATCCATCGCCGGCAGTGACGCTCAAGAGTCTGCCATTGACATTCTCTATGAGGATGAGGCGTTGCTAGCAGTGAACAAGCCCGCTGGGATCGTGACGCACCCTGCGTATCGACATCCCGATGGGACGCTATGGGACGCCGTCCTCGCGCGGCAGTCGCAAATGGGTCAAGGCCGTCCCTGGCTGCTGCACCGGCTCGATCGCGAGACCTCCGGCGTTGTCCTCTTTGCCAAGACGGCGGAGGCGCGGCGCGCGCTGGTCCGCCAGTTCGAGCGCCACACCATCCAGAAGCGCTATCTGGCGCTGCTCGCCGGGAGCCTGCCCGACCGTGAAGGCGTCATTGACGCGCCGCTGGCTCGCGACCTGCTGGACCGCCGCCGCACCATCGTCGCGTCGGAGGGTCAGCCCTCATGTACTCGCTATTGGGCGCCGGCCTCGGAGAATGGCGTCACACTGGCGCTTGCCGAGCCAGTGACCGGGCGCACGCGTCAGATTCGCGCGCACTTCGCCTCAGTCGGCGCGCCACTGCTTGGCGACACGCTATATTATCCTGAGAGGCACTGGGGAGCGCAGGTCGCGCCGCGCGCCATGCTCCACGCCTGGCGCCTGGGATTCCAGTATCCAGGCACAGGCGCCCAATTGACCATCGCCGCGCCGGTTCCCTTCGATTTTGTGGACGCCGCGCGCCGCTACGGGCTGGACATTCACCTGGACAACATTTCCGGACGATTCCCATCGGACGAGACAGAGGAGAGCCTTCCATGCAACTGACTGGCATCGATCAGATCACTCAGCAATACCGCCACATCTACCTACAGCCGCACTATGACGACGCTATCTTCTCCTGCGGCGGCGCGGTCGCGTTGCAGGTCGGCTCTGGCCAGCAGGTCTTGCTGGTGACAATCTTTGGCGGGACGCCGCCCGCCGGACAGGCGCTTAGCCCCTTCGCCGCACAGTTGATCCAGCGCGATGGGCTGGGCGCGGACGCCGCCGAGGCGGTGCGCAACCGCCAGGCGGAGGACCTCGCCGCCGCAACTATGCTTGGCGCCGACGTGCTCTGGCTGGAGCATCCTGAGGCGCTGTATCGTGGCGCGCCCGCCTACTATCAGGATGAGCAGTCGCTCTTCGGCGCGGTGCATCCCAATGATCTCTCGTTGGATGGCGTCATCGCCGAGCAACTCAACCAGATCCACGAAAAGGCTCCGCTCGCCGCGCTCTACGCCCCGCTGGGCGTCGGCAACCACGTCGATCATCAGCTCGTGTGTTCGGCGGCCGACCGCCTCGCGCAGCAGAAGCTCAACGTCAAGTTCTACGAGGACTTCCCCTACGTCGCGCGGACGGCGAACGCGCTAGAGGCGCGGCAGAAGGCGCTCGGCATCCAGATGGAGCAGGAACTGGTCGAGATCTCGCACCAGCCCGCGCGCTACAAGGAAGAGGCGAGCCTCCAGTATCGCAGCCAGATTCCCGCGAATTTCGGCACGGAGGATCGCCTGCGCCAGTTGCTGACGACCTACACGAGCTCGATCCGCCGCACCTATCCCGGCATCCAGATCGAGCGCTACTGGACGTGGTGAGGGTGAGCAGGCCAAGAAATCGCCAGACGCAGAACGGGCGCGAGAGATCGCGCCCGTACGGATAATGCGTCGCTAGCAGCGAATGCGTATTAGATGCTCGGCACGCGCGCCTCGGACTGCGCGAGCGCTGGCGTATCTTCCTGCGCCTCCACCGCCCACTTCTCGGACTTGCGTGGTTTATTCCCGGCAAGGTGGCGCGCCAGTCGTGGAACCGCGAATTTCGCTCCCGCGACAAAGCGGAAGAGCGGGCCGAAGCTCATCGTCGAGGAGGGGCCGACAAAGTAGAGGCCCCGCGCCGACGACTCAAAATACGGTGAGAGGATCGGCGCGCGCTCGATGCGATAGACCTCCGCCGCCAGCGCGCGATCTACAAATGCTAGCCGGTCCACGTCCACGGCGAATCCAGTCCCGGCGATGAGGTGATCGACGGTGATCTCGCGCTGCCCGACCTCCGCCTGGTTGACCTGGATGGCAAGTCCGTCGCGGCGTGGCTGCGCGCCCAGCACTGTGCAGCGCTTCTCGACCGGCACGATGCCCTCGACACGCGGACGCAGCCACCAGGCGCCGAGCGGACCACCATGGCGGCGCACCAGCCGCACGCGACGCATTGGCGGCAGGCGGTAGGGCATCATCGGCGCGTGCTGCAGCACCCAGTTCAACTGGCCCGGACCGAGGACCGACATTGGGTACTTCACACGTTGTCGCAACGAGCGATGCTCAGGCATCTCCTCGCTCCACCACACATCAGTCCCGCGAATGATGAGCGTGGGATATGCGCCGTTCTCATGCAGCAGCGCCGCCGCCTGCAGCGCCGACTGTCCCGCGCCCAACACGCCGACGCGCATGCCACGGAACTTCGAGAAGTCGCCATGCTGCACGCTGTGGCTGACCAGCTCAGGCTCCAGCCCAGCCAGCTCCTCTGGTATGCGCTCGTAATGCGCCAATCCAGTAGCGATGACGACACGCCGCGCCCAGACCTTTTCGCCTGTTTCCATAGTCACTTCATAGACGCCGTTTTTGTGCGCGATATGCGTGACCTCGACATCTTCGACGTGTGGCGCGATCTGGCTTTGTGCCCAGAGGCCGTACTCCCCGAAGGTGGCGATCTCGACCGGCTCTTCAACCATGATCCCATGCGCGCGCAGGTATTCGTTGAAACCGTAATGTGGCTGTGGGGCGGGGATACTGGTCGCGAAGGCGAAAGACTTCAGGTACATGCCCGGCGACATCGTGCGCCAGAAATGCATCGGCGCGCCGAAGACGCGATGCTCGACCCGATGTTTGCGCAGATACGCCGCAAGTGAGATGCCATAGGAACCCGCGCCTACGATCGCTACGTCAATAGAGGAGGCAGCCATAGGAAAAGATACCTTTCCGCGCCAATGTGCGCAGGAGATGCTAGTGGGTTGATTTGCGCCCCTTGCGCAACAGTGGCCGGACGACGACATGCCGGAACTCGACGAATGCGGGGCGCATGTCGCGCGCTGAGACGAAGTCGAGCTTTGCTGGTCGCAGCGCAAAGTCGGTAAAGAACGTCCTGATGGCGCGCCCACGCGGCGGAACATCCGGCTGCCCCTGATGGTCGAGCGTCTGGTTCAGGTTCCAGATATCGCCGGAGAGCCAGCGCAGACGCTTGCCCACGCGATAGCGTTCCACAGGCTGCAAAGGGAGTCCCATCGCCCAGTTATAAAGCAACTGCGAGAAGTTGACACCGCAACGCACCGCCAACGCCAGCGAGCCGGCTGGGCGCGCGTTGATCTCCATGAGGACAGGCTTGCCCGCGCGGTCGCGGCGAAACTCGACCATCGAGCAGCCTTCGAGTCCAATCGCGCGCACCAGACGCTCCGCTGGCTCGACCAGTTGTGGCGCTGGCGCGATGCTCTCGCAGAGCGTGGAGACACCGCCAAGCACAGGGAACTCGCGGTACGACCGCTGCGCGAAGCGCGCGAAGATCTGACCGTCGGCGTAGAAGATGCTCACCGCCTCGCGCCAGCCCGGCAGGAACTCCTGCGCCACCGTCTGCCCGCCCGACTCCAGGATGTAGCGCGCCTCGCGCTCGGCGTCCTCCTCGGTGAGGACTGCGTTGACCGAGAGCCGTGTCCCGCCGGTCTCGTTCTCGGCCCAGGACTGGACGGGTTTGAGCACCGTCGGCGGGCCAAACGCGCGAAACGCGACGCGCGCCTCGTCGAGCGTCGTCACGAGAAGGCTGCGCGGGATAGCGACGCCTACCTCTTCGGCGATCTCCAGCGTGCGTGGCTTGCTGATGGCGATATCGAGCGCGGCCTCGCTGGCGAGCGGGAGGGTTGTCAGCCGCTCGATCTCGGCGCGGCGCGGGCGCAAGGCCTCGATGGAGCCGTCATGCGCGGGAAGAATCATGCGCGCCGGATACAACTCCAGTAACTCCATCAGCGCATCCACATAGCCGTCGGGGTCCGTCGCAAAATCTGGGACAATCGCGCGCACGCGAGCATAGCGTGAGGCAAACGCTGGCGCGCCAGACGCCTCCCCGGCGCAGGCGACCACACCGACGCTCAGACCCATGCGGGTGTAGGCGCGCAAGGCGGCGAGGGTCTGCCGATACTCGGCGTCAAGCAGGAGGATATCGAGCGCCGTGCGTTTGCCTGCTGGTGCGGAGTCGTGGACAGAGAGAAACGCTCCACGCCGCGCCGATGTGGCGCCGCTGGCCGCTGACCTCTCCCGTTCCATTCCGCATCCTCCACACAGCCTCTAGGGCGCAAAGTGGCCTTCGCTTCTATCATGAGACGACGCGCGGATCAATATCTTGGTAACGGGGCGGTGAACAATGGGGTGCGATTTGGCGCATATCGGAATGATCTTCGTATGCGCAAAAAAGCCTGAGATTACGCCCTTCAAGGGGTGGCGCTGGGCGCCTTACACGCGGTCGGAGAACGCCTGTGTCTCGTCGAGCAAGACCCGGCACTGTGTCACCAGCGCCGTGCGCGCCAGATAACGCGTTGTGTCATCCGCGCCTTCTGCCCGCAGTTGCGTCGCATAGGAGCGGACCTGCTCCGCGGCGTGGATCAGGGTCTGGGCGAAGCTCTCGGCGTCCTCCGGCGTCGCCTGACCAGTAGGTTGTGGCGCGACCGGCTTCGGCTTTTTCGGTGGCATCGGATATTTCGAGCGTTTCGGCACTAGATGTTCCTCCAGGATGGTGTGATTGCTTTTCAAGGGGTCTGGAGCTTGTAGCGCGGCGCGCGGCGGGCGTGTGTCGCCTGCTCGAACGCATAGGCAAACTGAATGAGCCGCGCCTCAGAATACGCCTTGCCCATGAACGTGAGGCCAATCGGCAGGCCAGCGACATATCCCAGCGGGACGCTGACCGCGGGGTAGCCCGCCAGCGCCGCTGGTTGTGAACTGCCGCCGGTATGGTGATCTCCGGTGATGAGATCGATCTTCCAGGCGGGTCCGCCGGACGGCATGACCAGCGCGTCCAGTTGTTCGCGCTCCAGTATCGCGTCAATACCTTCCGTACGGGAGATGCGGTGGTTCTCGGCGAGCGCGTCCAGGTACGCCTGCTCGGTCAGTGGGCCTTTTTCCTGCGCCAGCAGCAGAATTTCCTGCCCAAAGTACGGCATCTCCTCCGCTGCATGCGCCTCGTTGAAGGCGATCAGATCCGCCAGAGAGCGCACCGGGGCATTCGCGGGAAGGGCCTCAAGATAGGCGTTGAGGTCCGCCTTGAACTCGTAGAGCAGGACGGTGAGTTCAGCTTCGGACGCGCTCATCTCCTTCGCATTAGGGATGTTAGCGGGATCGACAATCGTCGCGCCGAGCGCGCGCATCGTCTGAATTGCCGCCTCGGCGAGGGCGTCGGTCGCGGGACTGTAGCCAAAGTAGACCTCGCGCGGCAGGCCAATGCGCGCGCCACGCAGCGCGTCAGCGTTCAGACCAGCGGCATAGTCTACCGGCGCGCCTCGAGCCTGACTCGTCGCCGGGTCACGCGGGTCAGTTCCGACTATGGCCGTCAGCACGGCTGCGGCGTCGGCGACGGTGCGGGCGAAGGGGCCGACGGTGTCCTGGCTGTGTGCGATGGGAATGACGCCCGAGCGGCTGGTCAGCCCGACCGTCGGCTTGATGCCGACGACGCCGTTGACACTGGCGGGGCAGAGAATCGAGCCGTCGGTCTCGGTGCCGAGTGAGACGGCCACGAGATTTGCTGCGACGGCGGAGGCCGAGCCGGAGCTTGAGCCGCAAGGCGAGCGATCAAGCGAGTAGGGGTTGACGGCCTGTCCTCCGCGCGCGCTCCAGCCGCTAGAGGAATGGGTCGAGCGGAAGTTGGCCCACTCGCTCATATTCGCCTTGCCCAGTAGAATTGCGCCCGCCGCGCGCAGCCTGGCGGCGACGAACGCGTCCTGCGTGACTGAGACCCCGGACAAGGCAAGCGAGCCAGCCGTCGTACCCATCTTATCGGCGGTGGCGATGTTGTCTTTCAGCAGAATCGGAATGCCATGCAGCGGTCCACGCGGCCTGCTCGCCGCGCGCTCGCGGTCGAGCGCCTCGGCGATCTCCAGCGCGTCGGGGTTGACCTCGATGATCGAGCGCAACGTTGGGCCTGCGCGGTCGTGCGCCGCGATGCGCTCCAGATACTGCTCGACGAGCCGCCGCGCGCTCAGCCGCCCCGCCGTCATCTCGGCTTGCAGGCTGGCGACGGTCGCCTCTTCCAACGCGCCATGAGGTCCAATCTCATCGCTCATGCGATTCCTCCGCGCTTCTCCAGCGACTGATAGCGCGCTCACGATACCTCAGGCGTCGCGCTGGCGCAAGTGGGACAGGCTGAAACGTGTGACCGGATATGACCAGAGAAGAGGGGCGCCTGGAGTCGCGCCGTTGACGTGGCGGCCTGCGCTGTGTATACTGTGGATGCGCACGCGGGAGTGGCGCAGTGGTAGCGCAATTGCTTCCCAAGCAATGGGTCGCGGGTTCGAATCCCGTCTCCCGCTCCAACCCGAATTTCCCGGGTTCTGAGCCTCGCAAAATCCCATAGTCCCCTTGCCTACACATTTTACCGGCAAGGGGATCTGTGTTTTCCCCCTCCCCCACGCTCGCCGCTTCGTCTGCCGTCATCGGCAGCACTGTTACCGCACAGTGACCAGACTCGGACCGCACTGCGACCGAACACGGACCGTATTGGGGCCGAACATGGGCCGCACGCGGGCAGCAGTCTGAGCGTACCGAGAGCGAACACGCGCCAACCTCCGTCCGTCCACCCGCAGAGCGGCGCTGGACAGATGTCGAACAGTAGTTTGCTATCGAGAAGAGGAGCGCGCTACCATGCCCACACGCAAAGCCGCGGCAGTCACGAGAGCGGCCACAACCGCTCGCCTGCCAACCCGTTCACCAGGCGACACCGCTCAGGTTCGAACACAGTCACCTACCCAGCCGAGCGCGTCTCGTGAGAAGGGCGCGCAGGCTGACACGAGCCCCCTTGCCTTCGCTGCAATTGAGACGCCAACATGCCCGGGACGACGTACGCCCACTAGACCCATTGCCTCTGGTGGGCAAGAGGCTTCATCTGCGCGAACTGCGGCCTACGCCGCCAGCGCACGTGACAAGGCGCGGCTCCAACGAGTGCGAACACCCACTGCAGGGCTGGGCGCTGACCCTTCCACCATGCGAGGGATGACGATGCGACGAGACATGATACAGGCGCTGCCGCTCCACGAGCTGCACACGCGCCACGCGCGCTTTGCGCGCACACTCAACCGGTCTGAGAGCATGATCGCCTGGCGCCAGGCGACGATCAACAGTTACTGTCGTTTTGTCGAGCACATGTGGCGTCTCCGCGCCGATTACCCTCCACGAGTTCACCTTGGAGCGCGTGCGCGACTATATCCTCGCGCTGCGGGGGCAAAGCGCCTGAGTGGACCACCCAGTGCTCGTCCTCTAGCAGGAGCGGACGTTGTCTGACCACAGCGTCAACGGCTACGTGCGCGCCCTGCGCGCCTTTGCCAGTTGGCTCTACGAGCAGGAATACACCGAGACCACTGTGCTTGGGCGGCTCAAAGCGCCCCAGGTGACCAAGAAGACAGTGGAGATCCTGACCGACGAAGAAATTGCCTGGGTACTGGCGACACTCGCTGAACCGAGTCCACCAACGCGCGCAATCGCGCGATCTTCCTCACCCTGCTCGATACCGGCATCCGCGCGTCAGCGCTTGTGACCCGGACGTTGCCGTGTCTCCATCTGGAGGAAGGGTATCTGCTGGTCCGTGGCAAGGCGGACGATCCGAGCAAGACTTGCAGCGACGATATTCTCGATGGCTGCGTCGTCGAGCGTGGGATATGACTCGGACATGGGTCATACTCCTCCAAACGCTGAGAACCCACCATCTACGGGCACAATGATCCCGGTCACGAACGACGCGGCGGGAGACAGCAGCCAGAGAAACACTCCGACCAGGTCGGCGGGTTCGCCGAATCGCCCCATCGGGGTATGCGCCAGGACCGAGGCGCCGCGCAGCGTCGGCCCGCCGGTCTCACGATCGGTGAGTAAGAAGCGATTTTGCTCGGTAAGAAAGAACCCAGGCGCGATGGCGTTGACGCGGATGCGCGGGCTGTATTCCTGGGCCATATGCACGGCTAGCCACTGCGTGAAATTCGCCACACCTGCCTTTGCGGCCGAGTATGCCGGAATGCGCGTCAGCGGGCGTAGCGCGTTCATTGAGGTGATATTCACGATCACGCCTTCGCCCTGTCTGACCATAGGCTCCGCTAGCACCTGACACGGCAGGATCGTCCCCAGCAAGTTGAGTTCAACGACAGAACGTAGCGCAGGCTCTGGAAGATCGAAAAACCGACGCCCTTCGCTGGTCGTCGCCTCCGGCGTGTTGCCTCCTGCGCCATTAACCAGCGCATCAATGCGCGAGAAGCGATCGAGGCACTGATCTCGCGCCGCACGCAGTGTATTGCTGTCGGTTACATCCGCACCTAGTATAAGGAAACGCTCCTTAGGCGCTACATTGGCGGGGAAGAGCGCCTGCGCTTTCTCGATGTCGCGAGCGATCAGCGCGACATTTGCTCCCGCCTGGACTAGGGCAGTGACCAAGACGCGGCCCAATACGCCGGTCCCGCCAGTCATGGCGACGGTGCGCCCAGTCAGGTCGAAACTAACGTTAGATGCGCCTGCGTTCATGGATATGCCTCCAGTCCAGTGGACAGCCGGTACACACTAGCGCAGTGTGTTTGGCACATCGAGTCGATAGAATTTCTCCGCAGTGTGGCGCCAAACATCGCGCTGATTCTCAAATGGGAGATGCGCAGTGAGCTCGTCAAGCGCCTCAACCCAGCGAGGATAGGAGGACGCCTGGAGCATGACAGGCCAGTCGCCGCCAAACATGATCCGGTCAGCGCCGAACACCGCCAGGGCATGATCCACATAGGGGCGAAGGTGCTCGGTCTCCCAGTGCAGATGATCGGCCTCGGTGACGAGGCCACTCATCTTGAGCCACACGTTCGGGCACGCGGCTAGCGCTTCCATCTGTGCGCGCCAGGGATCCAGTGATGCGTTCCTGATGTCAGGCTTGCCAAGGTGGTCGAGGACGAAGCGAACGTCTGGGCATTGTCGCACCAGTTCAATCGTCGCCGCGAGTTGGTGATAGCGCACGCAGATGTCACACGAGAGGCCATACTCAGACAGCGCCTGCACACCACGTACAAACGAAGGCTGCAAACTAAACGCTGGGTCCATTTCGTCCTGCACGTTGCGCCTTACACCCTTCACTAGAGGGCCCAGCGCACACAGCGCATCGAGGTAGACACGCGTTTGGTCGCCGTATTCGAGGGGAGCAGCCGCGACGACGCCTAAGAGGCGTGGCTCGTGCTGTGCAAGCGTCACGACATGTGTGGCTTCGAGGAGGGCAAATGGGGTCGCGACGCCGACTTCTACATAGACCATGCCGACAATAGGCAGTTCAGCCGTCTGGGCGCGATACTCTTCGACACCGAACACGCGGTTGAGATCTGGCGCGCTCCCCAGCCAGGGCATCGGGAAGCGTTCGGGATCCCACAAATGGACGTGCGCGTCGAGCATTTGATGTTCAAGCATCGCGCTCCCTGCCCCTCATGTTCACAGCGCCGCGATCTCGTCCCATACAACTGGGGAGATAGGGAAATGAGCCAGCGCCAACGTTTGTGCCAACCGCTCAGGCTTGCTGATCCCGACGATGGTGGAGACAATCCGCGGGTCGCGTAATGAGAATTGCAGCGCCACCGCCGCGAGTGGTACGTCGTGCTGCTGGCACAAGGCCTCAAGCGCGAATGCCCTGTCAAGATAGGCGCCCGACGCCTGACCATATGCGTAACGGGGATAGGCGGATGGACCCTTCGCCAGTATGCCAGAGCCATAGGGCGCGCCATTGATCGCCGCCACCTGATGGCGCTGGCAGACATCCCAGAACGGGTCGGCGTCCTGGTTGAGGAGGGTGTACCTGTTGTGTGAGATGGCCACCTCGAACAGGTCTGTCTTGACGAATTCAATCATCAGGTCGATAGGGCCTCCGGCAATGCCCAGGTGCTGAATCAGGCCTTCCCGCTGGCACTGGCGCAATACATCCACAGGTCCGTTTTCCGCCATCGCCACCTCAAAGCCGATATGCTCTGGGTCATGAAGGTAGCAAATTGGCAGGGTGTCGAGTCCCAATAGCTTCAGACTGCGCTCGACGCTGCGACGCATCTGCGCGCCGGTGAACTCGCCCGTGCGCAGATCACGGTCCGCCTTCGTGGCCACGACAAATGTTGGTGGAACGCCCGCAAGCTCCCGCAGCGCTAACCCGATACGGCGCTCACTTTCGCCATCCCCATAAGATGCGGCGGTATCGACAAACGTGAAAGGGCCTGCGAAGATTGCCCGAATGGTCTCCAGCGCCTGCGGTTCAGGAACTCCGTACGCGAACGTTTCCGGCATGTCACCCAATTCCGCGCATCCGACGCACACATCGGTGACATACAATCCGGTCGTCCCCAGTGGACGTAATGGCAGGGTGGTCATAGCGTGAAGCCCTTCACTCCGTTCTCCCTATTGTCGAGTATCACTGTCTTGTCCGTGGCTCATCGCCGCGAATGGCCGCAAGTGACGCACGGAATGGCTGGTGAGGATCTCGGCGTAGACTTCAGGATTGCTGCGTAATAACGCCATGATGCGATCTCGAAACAGAAACGCCCCCTGCGCAGTCCGAGCCGTCAACACAGAGCCAAACGTGACATGCAAGATCTGGCGCGCATCGAATTGATCGAGGAGCGCAGCAACATCGTAGCCGGGCTGAGCAGGATCTTGAGCGCGGTCCAAGCGCGCCGAGACATGATAACTGGCGCGATCCACGGCGTAATGGTCACAGGCGAACGCATAGATCTCGCGCAGGAGCGACGGCTCTAGGACGCCGATCGCCCGCAAGGCCTCGAGGTAGCTCGTTCCCGCGGTTTTCAGGTGAACACGGCCGCGCGCCTCTTCCGCACAGATATCGTAGATGCTGAACTTGTCGGAACCAGAATGGAGACTCAGTTTGTACGGGCCAAGTGACCGGGCAATCGCCGCATGGACAGCGAAGTCCTTGGCGAAGGCGGCGAGGTCGCCGATATAGTCAACGCCCTTCTCAAAGGCTCCAACAAAGCGTGGCGCCAAGCTCACCCAACGGACCTCCAGGCGAGAGAGCTCTCTCGCCCAGTAGACATGCTCGGCGTGGGTGGTGGGCGTCTCCGTCTCATCCACTGACACCTCGACTTCCCACGAGCGGTTATCGCTTACCTGGACGAGATGCTGATACAACGCGGAGACGTGTGCGAGCGCTCGGCCGTATTTCACTGCGGCGCGCCGCAGGGCCACCTCGTCGAAGGCGATCGGATATCCGTCACAGTCAAGCGTGGAGTCGAGATAGCGTTTTACCAGATCGTTCGGGGTATCGGCTAACTGCTTCCATGGAAGCGCCTCAAAGCGATCTTGTAGGTCTTGAGGGGACGCGCTATCGGCTGTGTTGTCGACATGCGCGCTGGGATCGAACGTATAGAAGGTGTAGCCAGCAGTGACACACTGATCGATATCGTCTGTCGTCTTGAGATGATCGGCGTCTGCGCCGAAGCCCGAGCGCCAGCCTTCACCAAACACGCCCCACATGGCGTCATCCATCACCTGCTGCGGGGTGCGACCAGTGCGTCCCATCTCTCGAATTGATTGCTGCGCCAGGATCGGCGCAATGCTCCCACCGACCTGCCGTAATGCGCGCAGGTGACCTGGCGTGGCGAGTCCCAGGCGATCTCCAAACCCGGCGCTCAGACTCAGACCCAGCGGCTGGGCACGCAGCCACGGTAAGCGCTGTCGCAGCGTCGTAGCATTACCCTCGGCGCACGGGCCCAAGAGAACCGCTCGATCCTCGGCAACGCTGATGTCGCCAATGAAATCACTCCCGATGGCGTGAACGTCCTTAGCAATAATGGCCACTTGCGGCTTCGTGGGATCAAGCGCGCTCATCGCGAAGGCAAGGTCATCGGACTCAGTGACAGATTGGGTGATCAGGCGCAGGCGCTCACGAAGTGGCGGCGAAACGAGCTGTTCATCCTCTGGCATGTTGTCTCCCGCTAAGAGAAGGCGCACGTCGCTCTTTGCGCCGGCAGCGACATGACCTAGATCGCAATGAGGCCTTTCACGATTCCACTCTGGGGATCGCTCCAGGTGGGCAGCATATCCGCGATCGTGTCCAGCGTGGCGCGATGCGTGATCCACGGCGCAACGTGAAGACTCTCCTCTTCCAGCGCAGCGATGATGCGCTCAAAGTCCTCGGCGAGCGCATTGCGGCTTCCAAGAAGAGTTACCTCGCGGCTATGGAAGAGGGGATCGTGGAACGAGACGTCACCCGCGAATAGTCCGACGAAGATCATGCGCCCACCATAGGCCACATAGGAAAACGCCGACTCCATCGATTGCGGATTGCCTGTGGCCTCAAAGACTGCAGTTGGTAGATCATCGCCGAAGTGGTGTTCCAGCGCCGCAAGAGGATCGCCACGCCCATCGATGCAGGTCACGTCTGGCCAGCGCCGCTGGCAAAAGGCCAGCCGTTGTTCACTGATATCCATCACGCTGACCTGCGCTCCAGCAAGTAGCGCAAACTGCGTCACGGCAAGGCCGATCGGCCCCACGCCCACCACCAATACCCGTTCCTCTGACATGAGTTGCGCCCGCGCGACGGCATGCGCGCCGATGGCCAGCGGCTCTACTAAAGCAAGTTGGTCGAAAGTGAGCGTGCGAGCAGGATGGAGATGTGACGCGGGCACGGCGACGTACTCGCGCATGCCACCATCAATATGGACACCGAGGACTTGAATCTTCGGGCAGCAATTTGGTTTGCCGCGTAAGCAAGCTGGACAGTGACCGCAATTGAGATATGGGCGCACCGCACACCTTGCGCCAACCTGGAGTCCGCGAACGCTGGCGCCCAGCGCAACAATCTCGACGCCAAGTTCATGCCCCAATACACGTGGATAGCTGAAGAATGGCTGGTTTCCGCGGTAGGCATGGTAGTCAGTTCCGCAGACACCAACCTGCTTGATGCGAATAATCGCCTCGGTTGGACCAGGCGCGGAAGGATAGGCCATCGTAGCCACATGGAGATTGCCTGGATCATTGAGGACGACAGCGCGCATCTTGAAATTCCTCTCACTGTCCGCTCAACGGAAACAGAAACAATGCCTTGCTCGATGGAGGCTTCTGCATTGGATGAGTGATGGCCCACCACTGTTCTGTCTTAGGGTCGGCAGCCGTGCGGTCTCTGTCAGCAGCGAAGTCCTCGCCAACATATTCGAGACAAGCGATCAGTCGCGCCTGATAGGGAAAGAGGGGGTAGTTGCGGATGTTGCATTTGAGGATCTTTGCCAGAACTTCCGTCCACAGCTGCGCATGGAGCCGCTCATAAGCAGCGACGCGCTCACGTTTGACGGTGATCACCTGTGCAAATCGCCTCACGTGTTCCTCCGCTTCCTTGCTTACAAGGCGAAATAACCTCAAGCAGGCAACTGGGCATACAGGCAAGACGCCTGATCTCACGTATGAGGCGTCCGCGCTGAGGTACAGGTTCTGGCGACCTATGAATGGTGTGCCTAACTCACATGCAACCTAGGCAGCCCCTACATCGCACACTGATTCTTGTAGCTTTCCTACTCCACCTCCGGCTCACCAAGCAAACGGCGCTGCGCTTCGCGTTCATATGAGGTGAAGACGGAGTCAACGTGGGCGCGAGCTGCCTCAGCGGCGCGTTCAGGGTCGCTATCACGGATCGCTTCAAAAATCGTCGTATGCTGCTCAACAGCTACGAGCGTCGATCCAGGCGCTCCTCCAGTAAGGAGCTGTATTGCCCAACGCTGGAGTTGAAGTACAGTGGTTACAGATTCGACGAAGAACATGTTATGGGCTGCCAAGGCGATACCGCGGTGGAAAGCATCATCACTGCTTAGAAACAGGTCTCGATCCTCCGAGAGAGCAGCCTCTCGATTGGTTGCAAGCGATCGCTCCAGAGCTTTGAGCTCAGCGACCGTGATCTGTTGGGCGGCCAAGCGAGACGTTTGCATCTCCTGAAACCGTCGGAACTCAAACAGTTCCCGCATGCGTTCAGGTGGTACTGGGTAAGACGCGTTCAACTTAGGAAGCTGGGGCGACCTCGCGGCGTCACTGACAAAGATACCGCTTCCACGCCGAGTGCGCACCAAGCCGAGTGGTGTCAGCATCTTGATGGCATCACGTACGATCGTACGGCTTACGCCAAAACGATCTCCGAATTCCTGCTCAGTTGGCAAGCGATCCCCTGGCTGGAGACGATGCTCGGCGATATAGCCCTC
>DATAOM010000360.1:0-5284 GCA_036265775.1 Ktedonobacterales bacterium
GCCTGCAGATCGTCGGCCAGCGCATGCCCGACCTCGAATCGGTCTCGGTCTGTTTCTTCGCCCGCACGGGAGCGCGCGACGAACACGATCCGGCGATCTTCGGCGTTTCGCACTTCCTGGAGCACATGGTCTTCAAAGGAACCGCGAGCCGCGACGCCGAGCAGATCACGCTCGACTTCAACCGCATGGGCGCCGAGTTCAATGCCTACACCTCGGTCGAGCAGACCGTCTACTACGCGCGCGTTCTCGGCCAGTATCTGCCCAACGCAGTAGACCTCCTCAGCGACATGATGCGCCCACGACTGGATGGCGGCGACTTCGCGCTAGAACGCAATGTCATCCTTGAGGAGATCGCGCGCTCGGAGGATGTTCCCTCCAGCCAGGCATACCGGCGCATGATGCAGACGTACTTCGCCGGGCATCCCCTTGGCCACGACGTGCTCGGCACCAAGGAGAGCATCGGCAACCTCAAGGTCGAGCAGATGCGCGAGTACCACGCGCGCCGCTACTCCGCCAACAACCTCGTCTTCGCCATCGCAGGTAATTTCGACTGGCAGCAGACGCTCGACCTCGTGCAACGCGCCTGTGGCGACTGGACCTCCGGTGAGGAGGGGCGCCAGGCCGAGCCGTTCACCCCGAAGGCGGGCCGCGAGATCATCAGCAAGGACAAGCTCAAGCAGCAGATCATGTTGCTGGCGTGGCCGACGGTAAGCGTAGAGGACGACGACATCTATCCGATGGAGTTAGCCTCAATGGTCCTTGGCGATGGCTCCGGGTCGCGCATGTTCTGGAACATCTTCCAGAAGGGGCTAGCCGAGACGGCGGTCGCCTCGCTCTCGCCGCTGGATCGCACCGGGCTGATGCTGGCATACCTCAGCACGACGCCAGACGAGGCGCCAGCCGTGCTGGAACTGGCGCAGGCGGAGTTGAAGAGCCTCCAGCAGGATGGCGTGCATGAGGATGAACTACGCCGCGCCAAGGATAAGCTGGTCAGCCGCACGGTGCTCGATGGCGAGTCGGGCTTCAGCCGCATGCAGGACCTCGCCTATACCTGGGTGGCGAAGGGCGAACTGCGCTCGCTGGAGGACGAGGTGGCGCGCATCGAGGCGGTGACGCTGGAGGATGTGCGCCGCGTGCTCGACCGCTTCCCCGTCACGGCGGAGCATGTCTTCACGGCGTACGGCCCGCTGGAGGCGACAGCGTTCGACGCGCCGAAGAATTAGCCTGCCGGAGCCCGCTGTAGGTCAAATGGCGCGCTGGTTTTGAGGGGTGTTGTAAGCGGCGACCACCTATGTTATACTTGCGCGGATCGCAACCCCGGTGGGGGAGCGCGCAATTTTTGGCGTCTATGAAGTGTGGTGGCGGGGGGTCGCGCAGACTTCCACGCTGGTGGCAAAGGTCCGGGGCGTACGGAGCCTGTACAGGCGGCGCGCTTCGTGACTGAGCGGAAAGACACAGGCATGGGCAAGTACAAGCAATGGCTGCATCACCAGGAGATCGGAAGGCGACTTCGCGATCAGATCAACACGTATGAGCAGGAACGTGCGCGGGTCCAGAAGATGGCGCCCGTCTCGGCGACGCCACTCCCCGAGTTGGAGAATCCCGTCGTCGCCGCGCTCCTGAACTACACGCGGGCGGGCAACAAGCTCAGCAACATCGACGTGATCAAAGCGGCGATGCCCAAGATGGATCCAGACTTGGAACAACGAAGGCTCGCTCCTAGCGCCGCGACCAACGCTCCAGGAGAGGAGACCGCTCAGGTCCGGAGAACCCCGGCCAATGACGCGGCTGTCGCGGGTCTGCAGGCGCGAGCCGATTCCATGCAAGCTGATCCGTTCGGCCAGGCGCAAGGCCGTCAGAACCCTGGACAGTCCGATTCGCTCGGCGCGTGGTTCCAGAATCAGCAATCGAAACAATAAGCAAGAGCGACCAAGACCGAGCGCCACAAGGGGAAGAGTGAGGGGCTATGTCGTCCGATCCCACAGCAGTAACCAAACTGTATGAACAAATCCCGCTGGAGTCCATGCAGCAGGTCTCCGATAGCTATCTGGCCTGGTACGTCGATCGGGTGACCCGCCAGCTCGACGAGCACATGGCCGCGCTGCGTTCCGAGTTGCGCGAGAACGACGCCAAGGAGGCGGGATTCCGCCCCTCGCCCAACGAGCTCTCCGCCATCGAGCGGCTCCAGCGCAGCGGCGTCACCGGCGTCGATCTGCTGGACCGCATGGTCGAGCAGGGTGAGGATTGGCTCGTCGTGACGATGCGCCGCCTCGACCACTTCGAGAAGACCGGCCTCGCGCCGAAGGACTACTCGACCTGGTGCGAGCACGCGCTTGGCGGCGCGTACGACTGGATTGACCACGAGCGCCTGGCGGCGAGCGGCAGCCCTGCAGCCAGCACTCCACGCCAGCCAGCGGCTTCCAGCAGCGGCGGCGACTACCGCAATGGCAACAGCCGTCCTGGGAACGAAGGGCCCACCGCGCCGGTGCCATCCACTGGTGGCTGGAGCGGCTCCAACCAGGGTGGTTCCTACAGCGGAGGCCAGGGCGACGACGGCAAAGATGGCCGCAACATCTTCCGCATCTTCTCGAACTAACTCGCCTCCACACTCAAAGAACCCGTCTTGCGTCGTGGTATTGCCACTGACCTGAGGCGGGTTTTCTTTGTATCATGATCGCGTGCGATCTAAACACACACGACGACTCGACGAAAGGGACGGAGGAATGTCCACTCAACCTGAGCCAGCGGTCCAGCATATCAAGCCAGAGGGGCTTCATCACAATCCGGCGTTCTCGCAGGTCGTCTCGGTCAGCTCAAATGCGCGCACGATCTACATCGGTGGGCAAAACGCGGTAGACGCGACCGGCGCCATCGTCGGCAAAGGCGACCTGAAGGCGCAGACTGAACAGATCTTCAAGAACCTGGAGATCGCGCTGCGGGCGGCTGGAGCCGAGTTGCACGACATCATCAAGTGGAACATCTACACCGTGCAAGGCCAGGATGTCCGTCCCGCTGTCGAGGTCTTCCAGCGCGTATGGGGCACGGAGACTCCGCCTCCACTCATCACCGGGATCTTTGTGGCGGGCCTGGCGCATCCCGACTACCTCGTGGAGGTCGAGGCCATCGCGGTCAAATAGGGTATCAATAGATCTGGTGGGTCATCACGCCACCGTCTACTGTCAGGCTGGCGCCGGTGATCCAGCGCGCGGCGGGCGACACAAGGAAGAGGCAGGCGTCGGCGATATCCTCCGGCATGCCGAGCCGTCCCAGGGGGGCCGCTCGCCGCCAGCGCGCCACGCCATCCGGCCACGTCTGCTCGATGTCGTCCTTCCAGATCAGCCCAGGCGCCACCGCGTTGACACGGATGCCATGCCGCCCTAGCTCGTTCGCCGCCGCGCGCGTATACATCAGAACGCCGCCCTTGGAAGCATTGTAGTGGCTGTGGTTTGGCGCGGGATTCTCCGCCTCGATGGAGGTGATGTTGACGATGGCGCCGCCGCTGGCCTGCGCGATTATCTGGCGCGCGGTGGCCTGCGTGCAGAGAAAGACGCTGCGCAGGTTCGCGTTCATCAGGGTGTCCCACTCCTCGACCGTCATCTCCAGTACGGAGGCGAGCGGATAGATGCCCGCATTGTTGACCAGCGCATCTACGCGCCCAAAGGTGGAGACCGCGTGAGCGATCAGTCCAGTCGCGGCGTCGGGATCGCTTAGATCGCCTTGATACGATGTCGCGCGACCACCATTCGTGGTGATCGCCTCGACAACCGCCTCCGCGCCTGCCGCGCTGCTGTGATAATGAGTGACGACACGTGCGCCTGCCTCGGCAAAGCGCAGCGTGACGCCACGCCCGACACCGCTGCCGCCGCCCGTCACGATGACCACCTTTTCTGAGAGGTCCAGCAGCGAGCGCACTGGCGGCGCAGTGAACTCATTTGACCCATGGTTCAGATCGTCGTCCGTCATGCCTCGCCCTCCTCGCGGGTCAGCGCGCGAATCAACTCGGCGCGCTGGGGATAGGCCGCGATCAGCGCGGCGCGGTCGCCCAGCTCAAAGTCGGCCTGATCGTACGCCGGGGCCATCGTCGTCCCCAGCAGCGCGAAGCCATCGGGGCCATTTGCGAGGCGCGACCCCTGCCAGACGCCGCGCGGGACGACCATCTGCACGCGCTCGCCCGCCGCGAGGTCCGTCCCCAGCCGCACGACATCATCATGCCCGTCGGGAGAGAGCAGCAGCATCTCGACCGGCTGCCCCAGGTAGTAATGGTAGATCTCGTCGGTCAGCAGGCGATGCAGAGCCGAGAAGGAGTCTCCATGCAGGAGATAATAGATCGCTCCACCATATGCGCGCGAGCCACCGTAGCGCTCCGGCAGGGTCACGGCGTCCAGCGTCTCCTCTGCGAGGTAGGTCACGCGGTAGTAGCCACCTTCGACGGGCAGCAGCTCCAGGCGCAGCAGTTCGATGACCTGTTCAGCGGTGAGCGACATGGCGGCTCCTGGCAGTATCCTCATAAGAAGTAAACGCCCCTGAGCAGTGTAGTGGAGCGCGATCACCCTCCGCAAGACTTGCTCTCTCAATGTGAGCGCAATGTGAGCGCATCAAGCGCGTCGCATCTGAGGGTCTAGGCGCAGACAGATACGCTATAATCGCTGTGTGGGCCTGCGCGCCGCAGTTCTGGATAGGTCTGGCGCGGCAAGGTTACATCGAGGATTTTGTCATGTTTCGCAAGACGACGATGCGCCGCGCCATCGCCGAGGGCGCGCTGATCTACACGTTCGGCCTATTGCTAGCGCTGCCGCAACCCGGCTTCTGGCCGACCCCCATCTTTATCATCGTGCTGCTCCTACGGCTCGCGCTCTACGCCCTCCCGCCGGTCTGGGCAGCGATGCGTGTCGTCTCCACCAAGCGCGAGAAGATGTCGGCCCGCTTCTGGCGACTGGGACCGATTCTGGCGAGTTGGTGCGCGCTCATCAGCGCACTCTTCGTCCTCTTCATCGGCCAGACCGACGGGCAGTGGGGCGGTCTGGTAGATAGCCCCGCGATCGCGCGCTTCTTCGCCAGCGGCGCGGCGCATTTGACGCCGCTGGACTTTCTTGTCGGCCAGCTTGGCGGCTACTTCCTGCTGCTGGTCTACTACACCATCGCCGTCGTGCTCACCCGCCTGGCCAATGGCGGCTTCCTGCGCTTCACCATGCCTGCTGGCGGCAACCGCGTCACCCTCTAACTGCGCCTCATGTCGTATGCTGAGACCTGCCCGAAACACACACGAATAAGGGGGGGGCAGTTC
>DATAOM010000361.1:0-2559 GCA_036265775.1 Ktedonobacterales bacterium
TCCAAGACGCCCTCAGCAAGGGCGGTAGGGAGGAAGGTGATCGTGATCTGCCGCTCCACCAGCCAATCGCGCAGCCGAACAGGGACAATACGCGTCTCCTCGTCAGGCAGATAGACACTGGCGCCGATGGTGAGATAGGGCCACAGCTCCCAAACCGCCGCATCAAAGCCTGGACCAGCGAGCTGTGTGGCTCGATCGGACGGCGAGATGGCGAACGCGCGCTGATGCCAAAAGATAAGATTCAGCAAGCTCTCGTGACCAATCTGTACGCCCTTTGGCCGGCCTGTCGAGCCCGAGGTATAGATGAGGTAAGCGAGTTGGGCGGCCGTCGCCACTGGCGCCGGATCGGCGACACTGCGGCGGGCTAACAGCGCGGCGTCGCGGTCCAAGCAGACGGTATATGCGCTGTGAGGGGGCAATCGCATAGCCTCAGCCTGCCGCGTGATCAAGACAGACGCATGCGAATCCTCGAGCATGAAGGCGAGGCGCATGGGTGGATAGGCGGGGTCAAGTGGCACGAAGGCGGCGCCTGCCTTGAGGGCCCCCAGCAGGCCCACCACCATGTCCTCGGAGCGCTCGAGGCAAACTGCGACAAACATGTCTGGTCCAACACCCAGAGATTGCAGGTGATACGCCAGCTGGTTCGCGCGCCGGTTGAGCTCGCGATAGGTGATCTCATTACTTCCTATCACGAGGGCGACCGCGTCCGGTGTCATGGCAGCCTGATTCGCCACCAGCTGGGGCACGCACACGTCCTGCGGAAAGCCTTGCCACGTAGTGTTCCACTCTGCCAGTCGCCGGCGCTCAGCGTCGCTGATTCGTGGCGCGTCGGCGGGGAGTCCCTCGGGCGCGCGGGCCTCTGGCCGCCCTCCGGCATGTTGCTGATCTAGTTGCGCGTTCTCCATGACTGTGTTGTCCATCTCCATGAAGATTTCAGAAGACCCATTTCCTTACGCGTGACGTCCTACTCTGCGCCGTCGCTCCACTAACCATGGTCCCCAAGTCGCGCGTCGCCAGCGCCGCCTGGCAATTCTGTGCCCACGCGTCGTGCTGATAAGCAAGTGTGACATCTCGCGTCGCATGTTGCACTGGGCATTGTGAACAGGCGTCACTTGGGCGCATGTCCCGACCCGCTGGCGCAGCCTGGCGCCTGCGGTAGATCCGGCTACGGTGCCAGCGTAAACACGCCGCAATGCGCTCACTCGCGCATCGCCTGCGCGCCTGACATCGTCCGCCTCACTGTGGTGAGCAGACGATGTCAGGCGCGCTATTTGAAGGGCGGCTCGCCAAGACTGACTCGCCAAGGCTGAGTCGCCAAGGGTGAGTCGCCGGGCCCCCGCGAGCGGGTGTCGCGCCGGCGTGGATTACCGGTCGCTCACCGCTGTCAGCGCGTCAGCGACAGCGCTGCGAATGGCGGCCAGTCCTGCCGCAGTTCAGCCGCAGTTCAGCTCCATCTGGGCGCATGTCCCGATCCTGTGTCGGCGCACTGCCCATTCACCTTGACGCAGAGGCGTCCCCATAATGCAGTGCGCATTGTGCGCCGCTGGCGTTTGCGCCGCTGGCGTTAGCGAATCCGAGGGCGCTCACGGTCTGCGCATGCGGAGCTTGAACCGCCGGGCCATATGTGAAACGGCGTTGCGGAGCACTTACCTGAATGAATTGAGGGGCTATGGCTGGCACACTCCTCCCAGGTCGCGACTGGAGCATGGCCATCGAGCGACAGGCGCAAGAGTCGCTCTACTGCAGCAAGGCGTGGCTCGACCTGCTCACCGGACTCTACGGATACAGCCTCATACCGCTCACCGCTACAGACGTCAGTGGTCGAGTTACTGGTTTCCTTCCCCTCTGCTCAATACACAGCCCACTGCGTGGCCGGCGGCTGGTGGCGCTGCCATTTTCCGACCAATGTCCCCTTCTGGCCACCGATCCAGCAAGCGCTGACCGCCTTGTCAACGAGGCGATTCTCCTCGCTCAGCGACAACGGGCGCGTTATCTCGAGCTTCGCACCGGCGTCTCCGCCACGCTGTCCCAGCGCTCCGATCTGATCCGGAGCGATCTCTATGTGCGCTGGTTGGCGTCCCTCTCGCCCGACCCCGCCGAACCGTGGTCGGCGCTGCGCAAGTCAGTCCAGCAAAAAGTGGGGAGGGCGCGCAGGCTTGGTGTGCAGGTGCGCATTGCGACGCGTAGGGAGGAGATGGCGCTCTACTATCACCTTCATCTGCGCACACGGACAAAGAAGCACGGAATGCCCACCCAACCGGCCCGCTTCTTTCTCATGCTGTGGGATGCCTTCGCGGCGAGTGGCGCGCTCCAGCTACTGCTGGCCGAGTCTCAAGGGCAAGTCATCGCTGGCGCGATCCTGCTGGCGTCTGGCGCTACGGTAAGATTCGCCTACTCGGCGTCGCACGAGGACTATCTCCACCTTGCGCCGAACAACCTGCTCGTGTGGGAAGCCATCACGTGGGGCTGTGCACACGGATATACGACGCTGGACCTGGGGCGGACGGCCCGCGACAACCACGGCCTCATGGAGTTCAAGCGGGGATGGGGCGCCACCGA
>DATAOM010000362.1:0-10608 GCA_036265775.1 Ktedonobacterales bacterium
GTTCGACCCGGAGGTCACGGCCTACGATGTCCGGCTGCCTGAATCTCGTCGCTACGGCGAAGGCCAACGCGCATACCAGTGGCGATATTCTCGTCTACTCCACCACTTGGTGCGCTGATTGCCGTCGCGCCAGGCGCGTCATTGCGGAGGCTGGCCTGACGTATCGCGAGATTGACATCGAGCGGAACGCGGAGGCCGCGCGCCTCGTCGAGTGCCTCAACGATGGGTTGCGCAGCGTGCCGACGATTCTGTTGCCCGATGGGCGGACGCTGGTCGAGCCAACCAACGCCACATTGGCTGCGGCGTTGCGCTCATTTCCCAGCGATCCCAGGCAGGCGCTGTCGTAGGGTTTCATTTCTGCTTGTGGGTCTGACAGTGCTGACAGCGACGCGAGCGCTTGGAAGACTTCCGGGCAATCGCGCCATCGCGGTATGCCGAATCTGTGGCGCGTCGCCGGACGGCCTGGGCCGCACGTTCGCCTTCCATGACATACCACACAGGACGGGTCTCGCGCAAACTTGTGTACACGCGCGAAGGTGTTTCTTCCTGAAAATCACGCCTCGCGGGTGGTCGAGCAAATCTGTCCTGTGGGCTGATGTCGCATGGGGTTAGTGGAAGGTGGGATGGCGGGAGCTATCGCGCGCATCGATGGTATATACCCGGCGCCCGTATCGCCTGCTCGTCCACGTCTCCATGTCGGAATGGCCGAGCGTCGCCGCCAGGCCGTCCAGTACGCTGTATCCCAAGACGCGCCGCGATACCATGTGGTCTCCTGGGCAGACTTTCGGGTATCGCTGGTAGCTATACAATGTCTTGGTGGTGGGAAGTCACTGTGGGCTTCTCATCGGATATGCTGCGGGTACGTGAGAGGCAAATGGATGGAAGGTCACACAGATGGCGCTTCCCCCTCGGCGTGCGGATGGCGCGCTGCCTGCGGGAGAGCATCATATCAGCGACCTGGACGAGATTCGCGCCACTTTTCCAGCCACAAGTGCGCGACGCCAAAGTTTGGAGACCGAACTCGCGCGGATGGTCGAGGCGATTCGGCGACTCGCTCTCGGTACGGAGCTGGTCATTGATGGCAGTTACATCACCGGCAAGCTCGATCCGTCCGACATTGATCTGGCGCTGCTCTCAAGCGGCGCTACCGAGTCGGAGTCTTGCGTCAACTGGGAGCGGAAGGTACTGATCTGGTTGCGCTGGACCTTTTCGTCGAAGTGACGCGTCCTGGTTTTGAGCGGTGGGTGCAGTTCTTCTCGACCGATCGAACAGGACAGGCGCGTGGAGTAGCGCTCCTGACTATCTAAACATGGGAGAAAGCAAAATGCGGGATGTCCAGCCTCCCATTACGAATGACCAGGAACTGGCCGGGTATCGTAACGGCCTTGGCGCCTTGAATGAGATCGTCGCCGAGCGCGAGGCGGCGCTCTTCGCTAGCCGTGATGATCCTGCGCGGTTGGAGGATGCGCGACAGGAGTTGTATCGCGTTTATCGCAAGCGACAGGGTATCCTCGACGCTATCGCCGCCTATGAGCGTCAGCATCCTGCGCGGCAGGGGGCCTAGCAGCCCGAGTTTGCTGTGTGAGAACACATATAGTAGCAACTCTAACGCGCTCCACATGCTCCACATTCAGCCTGGAGCGCCTTCCGGGGTGAGGATGATGACGGGGATGGCGCGCGCGGTTCCTGCTTGATAGCCTTCGAAAGCTGGCCAGGCCGCCACCAGCTTCTGCCAGAGGCGGGCGCGTTCCTCTGCCACCGCCTCGGTTGCGACAATACGAACGGTGAGCGGGCCGATCCGCGCCGTTCCCTCTGGATGCGCCCGCAGATTCAGATACCACGCGGGATGATGTGCGTCGCCGAAGTTGGAGCCGCAGACAACGTAGCGCTCGCCGTCGCGCACGAAGAGCAGCGCATGGGTGCGCTCTTTGCCAGACTTGCGGCCCACCGTCGTCAGCAGGAGGATGTCGCGGCCAGCCTGCCGCGCGCCGACGCGTCCGCCGGAGGCGCGGTACGCCGCCTGTGTCAGCACATCGACCGCGCGCATGAAGCTCTGGCGCGCCATTCGCATCATCGTATCCCTATATCCTCACGACAGGCTTGCAGCCGTATGCCATAATGCGCACCACAATGATAGCAGGCGAGGCCAAATGAAGGGGAGACGATCATGCGCGTGCTGCTGACGGGGGCGAATGGACATCTGGGCGACCTGACACTGCGCGAGCTGACGCGACAAGGGCATAGGGTGCGCTGCTTCATCCGCAAGAAGGAGGCCGCGAAGCAGTTGCAGCGCATCGGCAAGAAGGGGCAGGTGGAGATCGCTCTGGGTGATATGCGCGATTCTGACGCGCTCGCCCGCGCCTGCGCCGATCAGGAGGTCGTCGTGCATCTGGCCGCCGTGCTGCCACCGGTCAGCGACCAGCAGCCGGAGATGGCTCGCGCCGTCAACGTCGGCGGGACCCAAACGTTGATACAGGCGCTTCAGGCGCTTCCGCAGCCGCCGAAGCTGGTGTATGCCTCGACCGTCGCGGTCTTCGGCGATACCCAGGCGCAGCAGCCACCGCGCCGGGTGGGTGATCCCCTCCACCCGATGGACCCCTACAGCCAGCACAAGGCGGAATGCGAGGCGCTCCTGGCCGACTCCGGCCTGACATACACTGTCCTGCGCATGTCGGCGATCCCGCGCTACGACGAGGGCTTCGACGAAATGCGCATTCGTGCGATGTTCGCCATCCCGCCGTCGGATCGCATGGAGTGCATCTACCCAGATGACGCCGCGCTGGCGCTGGCGAACGCAGTCTCATCTCCTGCTGTCTGGGGCAGGACGCTGATCGTCTCCGGCGGCAAGAGCTGCCAGATGACATTCGCCGACTACTATCGCGGCTATCTGGATGCGGCGGGCATCGGAACGTTCGATCCCAAATACTTCGGTACGGAGCACTACCATCTGGACTGGTACGACACGGCGGAGAGCGAGGCGTTGCTCCACTACCAGCGGCACAGCTTCGCCGACTTCACGCGCGAGGTGCGGCGACGCCAGCGGCTGACGCGCATCGGCGTCTTCTTCGTGCGCCCGTTCGTGCGCGCCTTCCTCCTGCGCTACTCGCCCCGCCACTGAGCGTGTCTAGGCGACTCTTTTTGCGCTAGACGAAGCGCAGGCGTGTGCCAACGCTGCTCTGCACGTAGGCCGTCGGAAACTGGCGCGCCAGCTCGTGGGTCGCTTTCCATCCGGTGCAGTGGCCAGGTATGACGAAGGTGGGGGAGATGGTGGCTAGCGTCGCCAGAGTCGGCGCGATGACGGGCTCCATGATAGCGCCGGTCAGGTGCATGCCGCCGACGAACGCATAGATGCGCTCGACGCCAGTCAGCCGCCGCGCATGCAACATCACATTGATCGCACCTGCGTGGCTGCAACTGGAGAGCACGACAAGGCCCTTATCCTTGACGTGGCAGACCACCGCCTGGTCGTCCCAGACCCAGACGTCCGGCTCCCAGCCGTGATCCGTATGCATCTGCTGTACAGGAAATCCCTGCTCGAAGTCCGTCACACGCTCGACCTGCCCGGTAATCAACACGGAGTCGTCTAGCAGGAGTGAGGGGCCGCGCTCCTCGACGATGTCCACACCCTCATGGTCCAGGTCGCTCTGGCTCGGCGGCGGCAGGTGAAGCTCTACGCCGGTAGGGAAAACCACGCGCCGGTCGCGCCACACGTCGGGATGCAGGAGCAGGGGCAAGCCACGACGACCGATACGCCGGACGATGCCCTCCAGCCCGCCATGATGGTCGGCGTGCCCGTGCGAGAGGACGATGGCCCTGAGTTCACCTGGCTGTATTTCCAGCACGTCCATGTTATGTAGGACCGTCTCGCGCCCCAGCCCGGCGTCATAGAGGATTGAGGCGCTGCGCCCATCGCGTTGCGTGGTCAGCAAGAGTGCGTAGCCGTGCTCAGCGCGGAGCTGCTCGCGCTCGGACCAGTCCCAGACGAGCGGTGGGCGCTGGGCAATCTCGGTATTGGGCAGGAAGACATCGGAATAGTTGTCTACCAGGATCGTGACATCCACGGCGTCGACAGGCAACAGGTTGACCGTCTCGCTCATCGCGCCCTCCCGTGTGCGTAGCTGGTTGCAGTCACCCCACGGCGCCTGTGCAGTGTGATGTCACTCGCGTTAGATCCCGAAGGGGCCACGACCGCCGGGCAGGCCAGGCACGCCGCCCATGCCTCCCATTCCGCCGAGCATGCCGCGCCGTCCCTTGCGCCCCTGGTTCTGCATGCCCATCACCTGCTTCATCATCTTCTGGGACTGCTTGAAGGAGGTGAGGAGCTGGTTCACGTCCTGCGGCGTGGTGCCGCTGCCTGCGGCGATGCGGCGCTTGCGGCTGCCGGAAATCATGTCGGGATTGCGCCGCTCTTCCAGCGTCATCGAGAGGATGATCGCCTCGGCCATCTTCATCTGGTCGCCTTCGAGCGCTTCCTTCATCTGCGGGTCGCGCATCGCCTGGCCCATGCCGGGAATCATCTCCAGCAGTTGCGTCAGCGGCCCCATCTTTTTGACCGAGCGCATCTGGTTGAGGAAGTCTTCCAGGTTGAAGGAGGCTGTCGCCATCTTCTTTTGCATCTTGGCGGCGTCTTGTTCGTCGAACTGCTCGCGCGCCTTCTCGATGAGCGTCATTACGTCGCCCATGCCCAGGATGCGCGTCGCCAGCCGGTCAGGATAGAACGGCTCCAGCGCGTCGGTCTTCTCGCCCGTGCCGAGGAACTTGATCGGTACGCCGGTAACCTCGCGGACCGAGAGCGCCGCGCCACCGCGCGCGTCGCCATCCATCTTGGTGAGGATCAGGCCCGTCAGGCCGACCTGCTGGTTGAACTCGTCGGCGACGCGCACCGCATCCTGGCCGGTCATCGCGTCCACAACCAGCAGGACCTCGTTGGGCTGCGTGCGCTCGCGGATCGTCGCCACCTCGCGCATCAGGTCGTCGTCAATGTGCAGGCGGCCGGCGGTATCGAGGATGAGAATCGTGACGGCCTGCTCGCGCGCCCACTTCAGCGCGCGCTGGGTGATGTCCACCGGCTTATTGCCCGCAGGCTCTGAGTAGACGGGGATGTCGAGCTGGCGGCCAAGCTGCTGGAGCTGCGCGACGGCGGCGGGGCGTTGCATGTCGGCGGCGACCATGCCCGGCTTCTGCCCGTTCTTGCGGAAGTATTGCGCGAGCTTGGCGGCGTGGGTGGTCTTGCCGGAGCCTTGCAAGCCGACGAGCATGATGACAGTGGGTGGCGATCCGGCGAACTGAATCTTGGAGCTTTGGCCGCCGTCCTCGCCGCCGAGCATCTTCACCAGTTCGTCATGCACGATGCCGATGACCTGCTGCGCCGGCGAGAGGCTGCCAAGCACGTCCTGGCCGATGGCGCGCTCCTGCACGCGGGCGACGAACTGCTTGACGAGCTTGAAGTTGACATCGGCCTCGAGCAGCGCCTGGCGCACCTCGCGCATGGCGTCGGTGACGTCTTTTTCGGTGAGCTTGCCCTTGCGGCTCAGCCGGCCGAAGACCTCGTCGAGGCGTTGTTGCAGACTTTCGAACATATAAGGAATCCCTTCGTGGGAGGAGATGGCGAATGAGGCGCTTCGCAGGCGCGGGTTGCTCTTGATTGGAATACGCGCGGCGTCTGCTGAAAGGCGCTCCTGTAGTATACCATCGCGCCGGTTGACCTCAGCCCCTACCCCCTCTCCCACAGGAGAGGGGGGACCACAGGCGACACTGGTTGCCATACGCAATGGTGGTCGCTGCGGGTCACCCCTCCCTTTTAGGGGAGGGGCCGGGGGAGAGGTCTTCCAACCGCTGCGGACACCAATCCTGGAAAACTGGTGGCGGAAATGTCCGCAATTGTCCGGAAATGTCCGTATTTGTCCGTGGCGCGAGATCAAACAAATGTTCTACACTGCGCGGCGACGGCGTCGCGGTTGGATGTCGATGGCGCTAACAGAGGAAGCGAGGCGGGCGCGATGGCGGAGCAGGGACAAATGGCGAAGACGATGGCGGAAGAGACATCAAAATTGGTCGAACGGGCGGCAAGCGCGAGGGATGATGCAAAGACTGCACAGGCGGAGGCGCTCTTTGGGCCAGGATACGCGCAGCCGGGGGCACCTGGGCTGGCCGGACGCGAGGGCATGCCGCGCCAGTGGGCATATGGCGCGAGCTACAACGTGGCGCAGCGTCCGCGCGGGACGGAGCAGACCAGCTTCGAGCAGTTGCGCAACCTAGCGGCCCTCTATGATGGAATTCAATTCTGGACACGAGCACTAATGAAAGTTACTCCAGGCGTAAAAACCAACCGCCTTCTTCTTCGCGCCAGTGATGCGCCAGCAGTACCTTGAACGTTGGCAGGAACGCAGCGCGCGGCTTGATACGCCTGATCTTCTGTTGTTCCAGGTCTACCACGATACCGTACGGTTCTACAATCAACCGCAGCGCTTCTGCGCGTTGCTCCGGTGTCGCGTGATCCCAGTATTCGCGCTGGCGCGCCAGCGTATCCGCAGCGGTGATGCGCGTTTCCTTCTCATGTTCCCAGTCATCCACAGCTGGCAGTGTGGCGAGCAGACCATCTATGCGCGCTGTCTCATCTAGCATCTCGTCATCGGAAATGACGCCATTGCGATGCTGAAACAACACGCGCTTGCGCTCTTCCTGCAGGCTGTTGCGCCAGTGTGTCACTTCGTCGCGCTTACCATCGTCCAGTGTGCGGTTGACTTCGGCAGCGATCTGCGCTCGCCAGTCGTCGGGTAACTCCCAGTCCAGGACAAGGGATGCAAACTCTTCTTCAAGCGCCACTGAGCGAATACCACGGTAGCCGCGCGTGCCCCACTGACCAGTCTTGATCTGCGGTGATGTGCGTGTCGCGCAGTCATAGCCCCTGACTGCCGACTGGCACAGATAGGAACTGTAGTAGCCAGCAGTCGCGCCGTGGCGCATCTGGTGATGCATCAGCCGCCCGCATGACGCACATACGGCCAGCCCTGAAAATATCCGCGCTATCCCTGGACGGCTTGGCGCGCGGCCACGCGTGCCTTTGGTGTTTAGTGCGCGAGTTTCATCCATGCGATGCCACAACTCCCAACTCCAGGCCGCGACGTGCCGTCCTTCGATACGCTCGCCATCTGGCGTCATGATCGTGCCGTGTCCACTGCCCGGCGCAAACTCACGTGGGAAGGGACTGACAAGCAATTCCTTCAGAAACGCCTTCGACCAGGGCACGACGCCTTTATGGCGATGTTCAAGCACCCATCCTATGTGTGATGCCTTATCAGCGATCTCAGCATCAGACATGCCTGCTGCGCACCACTCGCCAAGTTGCCGCAATCGCGCGAAGTTGACCGGGTGTGGCTCAACAGGAGCGCGTGGTGTATCGCCGTGCCGTCGCGCCGGTGGTGGCGCTGGTCGCGGGCTTTTTGACGCGCAAGGTGCGCCGCTGGCTGGACCCGCGTTTCACCGTGAGCTTCGGCGGCTTCGAGGAGCCAGAGGACTTCGCCCGCCGCGCCGAGGCCATCGCGCAACTCGTGCCGCTGGGCGTGATCTCGGCGGAGCAGGCCGCGCGTCTCCTGCGGTTGCCCACCCGCGAGTGAGCGTCTTCATCGTCACAGGGTCAGGCGTCGGCGGGGACATAGATGTAGAGATGCGACGGTATCTTGCCCGACAGGCACTCGACACATGGTGGTGTCCGACTATGGACAAAGATCAACGAGCGGTAGTTAGGCGCTGGAGCTAACCCATCGAGGACGCCGTCTTTGTAATCCTCGGAAGGGATCTTCACCAGAATTTTCATTTGCCGTGTCGAGAGCGATAATTGCTCGATGGTGTCCACTCTTGGTCCGAGAATGTAGTTCAAGCGCAGCCCGTCAGGCCCAACAGTCCAGCTTGGGTATGGTTTGGCGTAATCATTTTGCGCCACGCTCACCAGTTTGGCGGGGTCCAGGGTGAAACTCATCAGGTGGCTTGATGCCTTGATCTGCTGGAGATAAGGTTGCAGCGGGAACATGAAAACTCCGCACCTGTAACCACAAGTAAAGGCAAGCCATGGGCCATCCGGCCCATCAGGGGACCATGCGGGACCGTGGAAATCACATGTGCCGGATACGCCAGGCTGTGTACTGGCACTATTGCTCATGATGTAGATGATTGCCGTGAGTGGGGCTTGATCGTACGCTGCGGACAAGGAATAGAGGGCGATAGAGCATCCGCCGAACTCACCGGTCAAGAGCGCGAGATACCGCCCATCAGGTGAGATAGTGATATTTCCCACGACCTGCGTGATCCCACTGCCAGAAGGAGTCAGCAGGTGGAGCGCATGCTCGGTTTCATGGGGGTCCGCCGCAGGAAGAGGAACCAGCGTCACTTGATCTGGATACGCAGGGCATAACAGCCAGTGTCCATCTGCTGTGGTCGAGAAGCCGGAACCACCAGAATCTCTACAGTCTCTGCCAAGGGGCGTTGGGTCGCTGCCGTCAAGGCCAATTCTATAGAGGTCCGAATCGAGGCGGAAAAGAGCAATTGAAGAGTACGTTGTGGTGTCCAGTGTTCCATTGGCGCTGCCCAGGCCAGAAATGATGCCTCGGCCCACGCCAGGATGAAGCGTCGAGACGCCTGGAATCTCCCTGACACCCGGCAAATAGAGCTCTGGAAGCGGACCGGGAGAAGGAATGGGCGTCTCGCAGGCGCTCAGAAGGGTGACGAGGAGCGCGATAAGCGCCATGAATGTGAGCCGCCGCATCGGCGGCTGTGGTGCCGCAGAAACGATGTTCATGCGGCCACCTCCGAGGTACGCAGTCGCTCGCGCAACGTGAGCTTCCAACCATCCTAATTGTCTATTACTGACAATACGGAAGATATGGCTGGTCGCTCACATATGCGTCAGCGCGCCTCTGAATCTCGGCGCGTGGGGTCAGTGGACGACGAGCTTGGAGACCATGCCGCCGTGCAGGTTACAGATCACCTGATACTCCCCGGCAGGCAGGTTCTTCACCGTGAAGTTGTTGGTGGTGTTTGACTCGAAGACGTCGCTCTCGTAGTCCACGCCGTTGCCTTTGAGGGTGAACTGGTGCGCGTGCGGGGCGGGATTGCTCACCACGAAGGTAATGTCGCCCGCCTGCGCCTCGTAGGTTGCCTTGTCCCACTTTGGGGCCCCACCCGCGTCGGCGGAGATCATCACCTTTTGCGCGACGACCTCGCTGCTGAACGCGCTCGCGTTGGGGTCCTTGGCGGCGCCACAACCTGCCAGGATCACGCCGACGACGAGGGCCAGCGCCAGAACAATGCCGGGCAGCGCGCCCTTCCGCCAGAAGCCAGAAAAACCGGATGCCATCGTACTCTCTCCTTTAGCTTGGCCGATCGCGCGCAGGCTGTCTCACGCAAACGTCAGGCGCGGAATAACCGCGCTACCTGCGCGCATCCTGAGAGTAGTGGGGCGATGTCACGGCGTGTTGACAGGGATGTAGAGGAAATGCTGAGATTATGTGGCGGCAGGAAAAGATCAGAGGCAGACGCCAGCGACGCAGGACGTGGCGCTCGCGGTCGAGCGAGGTTAGCGCAGGGGCCAGATGACGCCCCTGCGCTTGGCGTAGACCCGTGATCTAGCGCGTCTAGAACGTTCCCAGCGGCGCGAAGGCATAGACTGAGCTGACGTACTTGCCGCCGCCGAGTGGCTGCTCCATGCTCCCCGCGTATATAACGCCGTTCACTATCGAAGAGCTGGCCCCATTCGTATCATACTGTGGGAGATCGCCGCCCGCTGGAGTAGCGCCAGTCGCCGTGATCACGACAGCATCGCTCGAGGTGTACGGGAACGCCGCCGAGATGATGAATCCGACGCCATTAGCCACGCGTAGCGGTGTCCGGTATCCGCAGAAGTACCGGTTGGTCCAGTGCGTGCTTGTGGTGGGCAGGTTATTCGCCCGGAGATACGCCAGGTAGCCACACGTATACACCGCTGTGGCGTCGACAGTGAGCGGCGCGAAGATGGCGCCCGTCGCGGTAAACGTATCCAACCAGGTGGCGCCGGTGCTAGTGTCGATGCCGTACATGGCGCTGGTCGCCTTCAGTGGGTCGGCGTTAGCTCCTGGCAACACAACCCAGACGTGTCCGTTGGCGACGGTTGGGCCAGGGCCGACGTTATTCGACTGCCGCTGGAGCTGTATCGAGCGGATGACCGCGCCCGTGGCCGCGTTGAGCGCCGTCAGCAAGCCATTCGCGTTGACCACCCAGACACGCCCCTGATCCACCGCGATCGCCGGATTGCCCGCAAGCGCCGTGTTGACGCCGCTATTCCAGGTCCACAGGACGCCTCCGGTGGCGAGGTCGAGCGCATAAACGTTGACACCGTCGGTCGTATAGAGCCGCCCATCGGCGTAGGTGACCTCGGTGTAGCCAGCCTGTGGCGTATGCCAGAGGAACCCGCCCGTCTGATCGTTCAGCGCCCAAATCGCGCCACCGTAGGGCGCGAAGACCATCCCGTGCGCCACGGTCGGCGTCGAATGGCCCACGCCAGGCCCCGTCGGCGTCAGATTACACGTCACGCCACTCAGTTGCATCTTATATTGCCAGCGTAACGCGCCTGTGCTG
>DATAOM010000363.1:0-8200 GCA_036265775.1 Ktedonobacterales bacterium
ATGGCGCGGACTACGAGCGTTGCTGAGCCGACGCTCAGCAGGGCGCGGAAGATCAATTGGTTGGCAGATGGACGACGCACAGCGTCGAGCCGTGCATCCGGCGCGCGCATGGACCACGGAGCCGACGACATCGTTCCGCCCACTTCACATGTCGAGTAGAGAGCAATCTAGTGGTAGTCCGCCGAAGGACTACGCACGCGGCCGACCTCCAGTGTAGGCGCGTTCATCTGCGGGGAACATGGGCAGAGCGCCCGGATCTCCCGGGGTCTTTTGCCCAGCCCGTCACAGGCGCGCGTGTCCATCTGACCACCCAGCCCGGCGCATAAGAGCGTCGCCTGTCGTATGCGGCGGTGGTCCGCAGATCAGGCGCGCAGGAGCACCTGGGCTGAGGCAGGCGGCAGCGTTACTTGACCGCTCAGCGAGTGGCCATAAAGGTCGCGGTACAGGCCCGAGAGCGTCACGCTGTAGCTGCCGGTTCCCGAGGGATTGACCAGCGCCAGACCGTTTGTGAAGGTCCGTATGTATACGCCCTGGCTCTGATGATACGTGTCCGTCGGGCTGCCAATCTCGGCGGCATACTCAGGCGTCATGAGCAGCGTGCCGTACTCCTGCGGCCCACAGAGGTAGAGCCAGCTGGCGTTGTTCTTGAGCAGCAGGTAGTTCGCGATTGCCCATTGCTTCTGCTCGTTGCTCAGCGCGCTGAAAGAGGCGCCAAACTGATTAATGTCCTGCCAGCCATGCCCGGCGCTGATGAAGTTCCAGGTGTGTTGGGCTTTGGCCAACCAGGCGGCGTCGGTGTACCGGTAGGGCGAACCACCATTTGGGTTAGTAAACCCCTGCTCGTCGAAAAGGATGTCCACGTGCGACATCAGACTGTCACTGTCAGCTGGATAGGCGTTGTCATAGCTGAAGTTGGCGGCAAAGGCGACGCGCGGGTAGTTCACGCGCAGCCAGTCCCGGAGGTTGCGCGCCATCGCTATCTCGTTCGCGCGGTAGTTGGGGTCGTCGCTCGTTCCTTTATACTGCGCCACCCAGACGCTGGCGCCCGGCGCGCCACTCCAATGCCCGCACCGCTGTCCGCTCCAGCTGCCAGCGTTCGACATCTGGAAGTTGTCAAAGTCCAAATGGCCATAGCCGCTCTGCGCCGCAGGGGCGTAGAAGGTCTCCTTGAGCCAGGAGAGGACAGCCGGGTTACTGGTGTCAAGCGGGATATCGGTCGTCTGACCAAACTCGTAGGCGACGGTGGACCTATCGCACTTGTACTCAATCCAATCTGGATGGTTCGCCAGGAACCAGGACAGGGGCTGCGCACCCACGTTATACCGCGTGTCAGGCTGTCGGTCGACCGGGAAATACCTCCCAGCGTAGATGGTCGGATAGGCGGCGACGCTCCCGCCACCGTTCCAGTTCCAGACCTCGCGCACTGGGGGAGTCGCAGCCAACAGGTATTGGCCGCTGCCGACGTGGTCCGTCGCTGGCAACCCCACGTGAATGTTACTGGTTGTGTCCGGAGCGTTGCTGAGCGCAGGATCCGCCGGCCCAGCGCTGGCAGTCGGCTGCGCCGGGCTGGCAGTCGACGCTGGCGCGCTGGGCGTTGGCTGCGCCGTGATCGTGGTCAGCGGCGTGGCAGTGGCCGCGCTTGCTGATGGAGCGGCGCTCCGAGCCAGCAACATGACGCCGTCAACATACAGGGTAGGCGCGGGATAGTTTGACCAGTTCTGCAGCATGACCCCGTAGGCCTGATCCGCGTGGGGCGCAAGCGCCAAGCGAGGGATGGTATAGACCGCCCAGGAGCCCACAGGAGGAGACCCGCCGTAGGCGCTCAGGGGCGCCAACGGCGCGATCGCGTGGTTGCTCGCATTGGTGAGGGCCACTCCAACACGCTGGCCAGTCCGGCTGGCGCGCATGGCAAACCGCAGCGACGAGTAGTCAGCGAGTGAAAGGGGGGACCCAGCGCGCAGATACAGCGTCGCCCAGCCGGAATCTGGAGTCCATGCGATAGAGCGGGCGCCTGCGGCGACCGGCGCGGTGTTCGCTAGGTTGACCGTGCTCTGGTACGACCAGTTGCGCCAGCCAGGGGCCAGTGTATCGTTGTAGATCGTGTAATCTGAGGCGGCCTGGGCAAAGAGATGCGCCGGCCCGATCGCGACCAAGACGACGACAAGTAGCGTCAGGCTAGCTATCGCGCCCCATACCATACGCCTGCGCGTCAGCCGCCCGCGCCGCCGCCTCCGCGCCGCGGGCGACCAGGATGCCTGGTCGCCCCACTGGCCGCGCAGACGCGCAGACATGCCGCCATCCCAGCCATGCCAGGGCTCCGTGGGCGCATTCTCGCGCCGCCCAGTGTGTACCCGTGTGGCCAACAGATTAGCAAACTGCGTCACCGATCCAAAGTGTCGATCTCTGCACATCCCCCACCCCGGACTCTAGGCGCCTCCATCGCATGGAACCCCATGGAACCGCATGGAACCGCAAGCAACGCATCCTGACGCCACCTCAATGCATGCCCCATGGCCGCACCCATGCGTCCTTCGTTCTCGCTGCCCTCTTCGGCAAGGACCCGTGCGGGAGGTGTAGGGGCAGGTCAAGTCCGCCAGCGCCCGCAGCGGAAACGGATCCGGTGTCACCCTGCACCCTCCTTCCGACGCCCGCGGGCGGCGCGTGTGTCATCAACAGCCGCCCAAATGCCGCATCGGTCCTCTGCGATAGCGTACCCGAACAGAGTCGGACACGCCAGCGCACAATGACACGTCAGTAGGAGATATTGACTGACGAGCAGGCGCATCTCCACCCGGCGCTCCTTGCCGGTGTGGCTGACTTTGCGGTCAAGCGCAATCAGCGAGGCTGTCATGCGGCCGTGGCCCGCCGTGGCCCGCCGTGGGTGGCGCCATTCCTTCCTGGCGGCGACGGACCGTAGGGCGGCGGTGAGGAGTTCGCAACACCTGTGCGCGGGAAGCGACGATCGGGGTCCCTGCCTTGTCTCGCCACAGCGCGCCTGTGGAGATTTCGACTCCGCCGCGCGAGTGGTCAGCCCCTGGCCGGACGAAGGCGTATGTGTGGGCGGGGGCTCCGGCGCGTGTTCCAGCGCCAGCGTACGATCCCCAGCGACGATCATCCTGCGAGCGTCGACGTACGCCAATTCACCGGATGCGTCGCAGGCGTATCCAGATCAGACCGGTCCAAATAGACGCGGCACCACATCTCAAAACAAAGCCACGTCCAAATTGGCCGTGCGTAGTTGCGCAGACGGCGCTGATGGTCGACCAGGAGTTGGTCGACCAAGCGCGTGTCTATCACCCCCCGTTGCCGCGCCTGCTGGCTGCTCAACAAGTCGCCCGCAAGCTCACGGAGCTCACCACGCAACCAGTGCTCGACTGGCAGTCCGAAGCCCATCTTTCGACGGCTGAGGTTTTCCCTGGGAAGGAGGTCACTGACGGCGCGCTTGAAGAGGTATTTGAGTTGACCGCCCCGATTGCGCACCTCGTGTGGCAGCGAGGCGACGTACTCAGCAAGGATATGATCGAGCAGTGGCGCCCGCGTCTCGAGCGAGGTGAGCATGCTCGCCTTATCTACTTTGACCAGGATGTCGTAGGGTAGGTAGGACTCAACGTCGACCCGCTGCATTCTGGTGAAGAGATCAAGCTGCGTCACCTCGGCAAAAAGATCTAGCTGCGCTCGTCGAGGATCGCTGACGCCCTGGAAGACAAACTCCGGCTGGAGAAGGCGCTGGCGCAGCGCTGTAGGGACCACAGAGGCCGCCTCTGTATAGCGCTCCTCTGGTGGGAGGCCGAGGTTTAACAGTCGGTTCTTTCCGCGCGTCCCGTCCGGCAGTAGCGCGCCTACCGCTCGCCCCAAGCCGCGCAGCGGCCGCGCGCCTTCGCTCAGTCGCATCTCAAGTGTCCTGGGCAGATACCTGTCGTATCCGCCAAATATCTCATCGCCGCCGTCGCCAGAGAGCGCGACAGTCACATGCTCGCGCGCGAGCTTTGAGACATAAAAGGTTGGCACCATCGAGGCGTCGGCGAACGGCTCATCGAATTCCCATACTAACTGTGGCAGTACGCTCAAGAGATCGGGGCGCACGAAGAATTCATGGTGATCGGTATGGTACCGCCTGGCCACGCGTCGGGCATATTCCACCTCGCTGTAGTCTGCTTCGTCGAAGCCGATCGAGAACGTTTTCACCGGCTCTGAAGCGGCCGCGCACATGAGCGCAACCACCGCGCTTGAGTCGACGCCGCCGCTCAAGAAGGCGCCCAGCGGCACCTCGCTCATGAGCCTGATGCGCACCGCCTCGGTCAGCAACGCGCGCACGCGGCGAATGGCGGCCTCCTCATCGTCGTTGCAGCGGGGGGTAAAGTCAAGCTGCCAGTATCGCTGCAAGGAAGCACGCCCCCGCTCAAAGCAGAGGGTATGGGCGGCGGGGAGCTTGTAGATTCCCGCAAACGCCGTCCTTGGGGCGGGGATATATCCTAACGTGAAGAACTGGCTCATCGCGATCGGATCTAGCTGCCGGCGCACACCTGGCGCTAGGAGTAGCGACTTGATTTCCGAGGCGAAGATGAGTCGGCCGTCGTCGACGGTGTAATGAATCGGCTTCTTGCCGAAGCGATCGCGTGTCAGGAGCAGCCGCCTGCGCTTTCGATCCCAGAGCGCAATGGCAAACATGCCCCTCAGTCGTCGCACAAAATCGGGCCCGTCGTCCTCGTACGCATGTGCGATCGTTTCCGTGTCGCTGTTGGTCGCGAAGCGGTGCCCCGCGGCTTCCAACTCCTGGCGTAGCCGCTGATAGTTATAGATTTCCCCGTTAAAGACAACGATCACCGAGCCGTCCTCGTTGGTAATCGGCTGCTGCCCGCCAGCTACATCGATGATGCTCAGCCGGCGCATTCCCATCCCGGCCATATCGCCGAGCCAATGTCCGTCATCATCCGGACCACGATGGCGGATGATGTCCGTCATCTGGCGGAGGAGAACGCCAGCGTCTTGCGGCTCGAGCCCAATGTTCGCAAACCCCGCTATGCCGCACACGTCTGCGCCTCCTTCAACCGTCAGCGCTTACTCTCTAGCGCTTACTCTCTAGCGCTTACTCTGTTGGCTGCGCCTGCCGCCCTCGCGGGATGGACATGGCGACCTCGTCCATGAGGGCCCTCATCGACGCAGACGCCGCGCGCGAGCCCCGGGCGCCTCTCCGGCTTCGTGTCGCCCGGGGCGGCCCGCTGTCTCCGCTCCTGACGAGCGACGAATATAGCCGAATGGACTCATCCAGCACCCGGCGTTGATCAAAGCAGCGCACCACGCGAGCGCGCGCCTCACGGCCCAGAGAGCTGGCGCGCTCATGGTCGGTCAGTATCGTCACCAGGGCGCCGGCCAGGGCCGCCGGATCCTCGGGTGAAACCAACAAGCCCGACTCGTTCTCGATGATAATGTCCTCGCTTCCGCTCACGCGCGTGGCGACGCATGGCATGCCAGCGGCCATGGCCTCAAGCAGGGCGTTCGGCATGCCCTCGTAGCGCGACGGTAATACGAACCCGTGCGCAGCGGCGAAGAGCGCCTGCAGGTCGCCGACCAGGCCAGCGAACTCGACGGCGTCAGCGATGCCTAGTTCAGCCGCCAGTAGCTCAAGCTGCGGGCGTTGCGGGCCATCTCCGGCGAGGACGAGCCGCGCCGTGGGCACGCGCTTGCGCACCGTGCACCATGCCGTGAGGAGCACATCCTGGCCCTTTTGATAGGAGAGGCGCGCGGGGCAAACAACGGTCAGGACATCGCCAGGAGCCGCAGGCGGGCGCCCCGCTCTGCGCGCCGCTACGTCGAGGTAGGCGCTGGTGTCTATTCCGTTTGGCAGCTGAGTGATCTGCCCCGCGCTGCATCCAGCGTCGATGAGATGTTCCCGGATCCGTGTGCTGAGGGCGAGCCATCGCACCCGCGGCGCGCGCAGCAGCTGTAGTGTCAATGGAGCCAGGTACTGCCGACGGCGCAACAGATCCACATCCCCGCCGCCCCGGTGGAGCCCGCGCGCCTGCCGCGGCGCGCCTCTCGAGGGCGCCGAGGCGCAGGCGATGCGCACCACCAAGGGTTTTCCAGTAACCAAGCTGGCCAACGCCGCCGGACGCGCGAGCCTGCCGAGTTGGCGCACCAGCGCCACATCGTACGTGTGGCGCGTGCGCACCAACTCGAGCCAGACGAGCGCCTCCGCCAGCCAGGTGACGCCGAAGCGCACCCGCAACCTCCCGCGCCAGAAGAAGCCGCCGATGCGCTGCACTGGCACTCCTTCCATCTCCTCAACCCTGGGCCAGCGTGGATTGTGGCGCAACGTGAGCACCCGCACCTGGTGGCCGCGCAGGCGCAGCGCCTTGGCTTCTCGCAGCGTTGTCACCTCCGTTCCACCGACAATGGGGAGGAACTGATCGGTCAGCAGCAAGAGGGACACCGGCGACGATCGCTCGCCGCTAGGCGGCCGGCCGGAGATGGTGTCACGCGCGGGCGCCTTAGGGTGCGCCGACATGGTGGTCTCCAGCCAAGATGGCATGGCTTCCAGCCAACTGGTCGTAGCCGTGCTCGCGCAGATACCAGGAAGAGAAGCGTTGTATGCCTTCTTCGATCTGCACGCGTGGCCGATACCCCAGCAAACGCTGCGCCTTGCCAATATCGGCGTAGGTAAGCTGAACATCGCCAGGCTGCTCAGGCGCCTGCTCGATAACGGCGGTCCGCCCGAGCGCGCCCTCGATAAGGGAGATCAATGCGCTCAGCTGCACCGGAAGGGAGTTTCCCAGGTTGATTATTTCATAGGCAAGTGGCGCAGGTCGATCCAGCGCTGCCAGCATCCCGTCGACGATATCATCGACATAGGTGTAGTCGCGCGCTGAGGCGCCATCGCCAAAAACCCTGATTGGCTGGCCGGTCCAGATGCTATGGGTGAAGGTGTGTATGGCGAGATCCGGGCGCTGACGAGGGCCGTAGACCGTGAAGAGTCGTAGGCACGTGACCGGCAGCCCATAGAGGTGGGAGTACGTGTAGCAGAGCAGTTCCGCCGCGCGCTTGGTCGCGCTGTAGGGAGAGATCGGACGGTCCGCCGCGTCGGACTCGGTGAATGGCGCGCGGGTCGTCGTACCGTACACTGAGGACGAGCTGGCGAAGACCACACGCTCGACGCCCTCGCGCCTGCTCTGCTCGAGAATCAGTAGCGCGCCGCGGATGTTCGCGCGCTCATACAACAAAGGATCGCCAAGGGATGGGCGCACGCCCGCCCGGGCCGCAAGATGCACCACCGCGCGGATGCGGCGGATGGCGAACGCCTCTGCGACCGCCGCCTCATCGGCGACATCGCCGCGGACGATATGTAGCCCTTGCTTGCCAGCAACGCCAGCAAGGTTATGCTCCTTGATGGCGGGATCGTAGTAGTTATTGAAGTCGTCCAGAACGACGACCTCGCTGCCCCGCGCGATAAGGCGCTCGACGACATGCGAGCCGATGAATCCGGCGCCCCCTGTGACCAGGACGGCCATGGTTCCCTCCTCCTTGCTATCGCCATGACGGAGTGGTGTAACGTACTACGCGCTGCGGACGATCACGCGATGTGGGGAGCGGCGGCTCAACGGCGTGGAGAACATCAGCAAGCTCCGACGCGCATCGCGCTTGTGCCTCGGCGGGTGGAGTCTTCGTCGGCGGGGAAATAACGCGCGCATCGTCTCTACCTCTCGTCTCTACCCCTCGTCGCGTGGCTGGGCGCCGCTAGCCGGCGCCGTCGCCCTTCAGCACAGCCGGTATCGTGCGCAGCACCAGCGTGATGTCACGCCACAGCGAGCTGTCACCAACGTATTCGAGATCGAGATCGACCATGCCGTCGAAGTCCACGCGCCCGCGTCCCTCCACCTGCCACCGACCCGTGATACCGGGAAGCACCTGCAGCCGCGCAAGCGCCTGCTGGTTGTACTGCTCCACCTCGCAAAGGAGCGCGGGCCGCGGGCCGACGACGCTCATCTCGCCCCGCAACACGTTGAGAAACTGGGGGAGCTCGTCTATGCTCGTCTTGCGCAGGATGTGACCAATGCGCGTGATGCGCGGATCATCGGTATACTTGAATGGAGAGGCGGCCAGGCCTCCACGCGCAGGTTGCCGGATCGTCGGCGCTGCCTCCCAATGCCGCGACGTGTCGTCGCGCGCGCCTCCCGCGCCGTGGCTGTTCTCCCGGTCGATGCGA
>DATAOM010000364.1:0-2710 GCA_036265775.1 Ktedonobacterales bacterium
AGGAGGAGCGTCAGGCCCATGTCAACCGACGCCGCAGCCTGGAACGACACCAACTCCCACACCTGGTCAAGCCAACGCCTACGAACAGCTCGGCTGGACGGCTACGGCAGGCATCGGGGCGGTAGGTATCCCGCGCGTTGCCTTCGCTCCCTCCGCGCCCACTGTTGGCTATATCTGTGCGTCTTCGCAAGGCGCCCTTGAACTGGTCAAGACCACCGACGGCGGCGCAAGCTGGAAGGCCGCCTCTGCGCCTTCGCTCTCTGGAGACTGCCGGCTCAGCGTCAATCCCACCGACGCGCGCGACGTGGCCGCGAATGACGGCAACCCGTTCACCAGTACGATCCTGCGCTCACGAGATGGCGGCGGCGCCTGGCAGAAGCAAAGCGTCGGGGAGTTGGCGTTTCAGAATTGGGGCTGGGCAGGCTCCACATTGCTGGTCGCCACACAGGTCACAGAAAATCCCGTCCATTCGGAGACCGATCTCTACCGGAGCGTGAACGGCGGCGCATTCACCCGTATCGACGTGAACGGTACGTTAGCGGGCGAGCAGTTGGGGCAATTGAGACTCATCACCGGAACAGGCGCGACCGTCTACCTGGTGGACGGGCTTTTACAGTTCGATCCAGACGCGACGCAAGTCTCGAGCAAGACATACCGCAGCGTGGATGGCGGCGCGCACTGGCAGGTCGTCCAGTTCGCGGGCGCCGGGGAGCAAATCTATTTGATTGACGCGCCGCCAGATGGCAAGACCTTCCTCGGTCTGGACGCCAACAACACCAAGCAGGCCGAGGTCTCGCGCGATAGTGGCGCGACCTGGCAAAAACTCCCGGCTCCTCCAACGCAGAACTTCAGCAGGCTCTGGGTGGCGCCCGACGGCGCCACCTTCGCGACGGTCTACCCGCAGAGCGATCAGCGCGTCTGGATGGCGAAGCCAGGCGACACACAGTGGGCCGCCGTGGCGACACTGCCTCCCTACAGCGCCTTGGAGACGGTTCAGTGGGATGCGTTTGGTCATCCCACTGCGCTCTGGGCGAACTACGCCACCGACGATCGCGGCTCGGCGTGGTTCCTGCTCTCGCATCCACTCTCGTGAAAACGGCGATCCGCCCAGTTCAGAGCTGGAAGGCGTAGACATAGTTATCGTAGGAGGCGATATAGAGAACGCCGTCTACGATGCGCGGCGAGGCGAAGATCTGCCGGTTCGTCAGGTAGGTCTGTCGCACCTTGCCTGTCACGGCGTCGAGCGCGTAGAGGTTGTTGTCGTAAGAGCCAAAGTAGACGACGCCGTTATAGATGGCTGGAGAAGATTTGATCGTGGCGCCAGTTTGATACTTCCACAGACCCTTGCCAGTAGCCGCGTCTACCGCATGCAGCGACTTGTCATCCGAGCCGATATAGACGATCCCGTTCGCCACAGCGGGCGAGGGGAAGGTAATGACGCCGCCGGTCTCGTACTTCCAGAGAATCTTGCCGGTCGTGGCGTTGAGCGCATAGAGATTGTGATCGGGAGAGCCGATATAGAGCACGCCATTGACGACCGCAGGCGTGGACTCGATCAGCGTGTCGCCGGTATCCACACCGGCCGCTGGTGTGCCTGTCGCCCCGCTGGCGATCTGAGTGCGCCAGATCGCGGCCTGTTTCTTCGTGATGTCCAGCGCATAGACGAAGCCATCGTTCCCCCCGATGTAAAGCACGGCGCCTGCGATCGCTGGACCAGACCCGGCTATACCTTCAGGGCTATCGCTTGGAATGATCTTCCCCGTCGCCGCCTCGATTGTCCCAACGAGAATCGGCGGAAGAATACCAACTGCGGGCACATAGAGGATGCCGTCGTTCACCAGTAGCTGAGAGAAGCTGGAGACCGGTGGCGCGCTGCCGGGCTTCCCTGTCTGCCACACCACCGCGCCATCCGCCACGCGCAGCCCATAGATCGGCAATTGGATAGCGTCTCCATTGTTGCCATGGATGTAGACCATATCCCCCGCAACCGCCGCCGATGTCAAGACCTGGCTCACCCCCTCCAACTGAAAGGTCCAGAGCTTCTTGCCCTGATTTTTGGCGTCCAGCGCATAGAGGAACCCATCCCATGCGCCGGCGTACACGACACCATCGGCGATGGTGAGCGATGCGCTGATCTGGTGGCCAACCCCGACCGTCCATAGCGGCTTCACCGCCGAGCGGACCAGGGCCGTCGCCGTCGGCGTGCTTTCGACAAATTTGGGCAGGGTCAGCACACCACTGCGGGCGACCGCCGCAGCGCCACCCGCAATCGCCAGCACTCCGGCCGCCAGCCCGCCTGCGATCAGCCGCCGGCGCGCGACACCACTCGCCGTCAGCATGCGATTGAGGCCCAGTCCCGAGGCGTCGGCCAGCGGCGACAGCCCCAACGCCTCGCGCAGCCGGTTTACCCAGACGCCGACCGGCTCTTTGGTCGCGTCGATCAGGACGCCCGCACGGTCGAACGGCTCGACGGTGTAGTCGCGATCCAGGATGAGGTTGATCAGCGTGCGCGCTTCGCCGCGCCCCTGGCGGTGATCATCGGATTGCAGGCCAAGGAACGCGCCCGCTTCCAGACTCATCCAGTAGGAGCGCCGGATCGCGCTGGTGCAGATACGCAGAAAGGTCGGACACGCTGAGATCGCCTCCTGCGTGCGCTCTGAAAGCTGCAATTCGTCGCCCTTGCGCGCCCCTTCGAAGACGTACTCCACCC
>DATAOM010000365.1:0-5145 GCA_036265775.1 Ktedonobacterales bacterium
CCTAGCGGCGCCCAGATTGCAGGGTCAGTTGGCCCAAAAAGCGCGATAGTTGAGACGCCAAGCAGACTCGCGAGATGCGTTACACCAGCATCGTTCCCCACGAAGAACTGGCACTGGGAAAGACAGGCTGCGAGGCCAGCGACCGAGAGATCGCGGACAGTGGGAGTAGCGCCAGCCTCGACGGTCACCTGCGCGACGACCTCCACATCCTGCGGCCCCGCGATCAGGACTGGCGCATAGTCGCGTCGCAGGCTGCGTATCAGCGCAGCGAACTGCCCAGGAGGCCAGCGTTTGCGCGCGCCACCGCTGCCAGGATGTATCGCAACGGCTGGACGCCCAGCAAGTTCGCCTTGCAAACGCTCCCATTCGCCATCGGCTTCGTCCTGCGCCTCCTGTGGCCATCTAATCTTTGGCAGGCTCGCAGAAAGCTCGATGAGATCCGTTGGAGTGAGCAAGCCCAGAGGAGCCAGTGAGTCCAAAAGCTGGAGCGCCGCATGCCGCCGGGATCCTGCTTGCGGTGGTGGCTCAGCGACCAGCGTCTGCTGCACTCCCAATGCGCGTAGTTGTGAGGCGACCTCGCCCCCAGCGTCCGCCGCCCAGATAAGTGCAAGATCCACGCCGCCAAAGGTCTCGCGCGCCAGGTCAGACGGCGCGACGCCATTGTCGAAGAGACACATCCACTCCGGCAGCGCGTGACTCCACGTCCTATCAACCAGCCCACTGGCGAGTGCGAGCGCATGGACATCCGCCCGGCAGATCAGCGTTATGCGCGCGGCTGGCCATTGTTTATGCAAGGCAGCCAGCGCCGGAAAGGTCAGCAGCGTGTCACCAAGCGCGCCCGCCCGGTAGACGACAATACGCATGTTATCGCTGATTGGCCAGAAATACGATGCCGAGCGGAAGCACAACTGCCACCGCCAGCAGCGCCACCATCGTCAGCACGCCTCCCACGCTGCCGACGTTGATCGTCCAGCCGATGCCAAAGCGCCGCTCGACGAAGATGGATGGATCGTTGCGGTTGAAATAGATCGAGCCAAGAATCCAGTGGCTGTCGTCCATGCGGTCAGTCGTCGAGGCGTTCGCTGGCTGGAGTCGCGCGCTCCGCGCGGAGGCGCGCACCGTCACCACGATAATCAGCACGAAAACGAGAACGATGTAGCCAATCGTGACGCCGAGAAACCACTCTGGCAGCGCGGTGGCATTGACGGCGGCATAGGCCGAGGCGGCGCCAACCACCCCCATAAAGCCGATCGCCAGCGCCTTGATCGCGAAGAGAAAGCGCAGCACAATGCGCTTGAATCCCGTCTCATCGCGCCCCGGCAGCGACTTAGCGCGCACGATGAGATAGGTCAGGACGGTAATCAACGCCCACATGAAGATCTGCAGGAACACGATCAGGAAGTAGGAGCCAATCGTCTTGGGCGAGAAGGCGTTGGGATTGCCATTGATATCGAAATGGGTCGGAAACGGGTCAGGCGCGTCGGGATAGGTGTACGCCAGATAGGCGGCGGTCGCGCCGATCAGCGCCAGCGGCAGCAGCTCCCACCACCACGGGATGTAGTCAGCGTACCGGCGTGGACGTAATTCTGCGACCGGCGGTGCGCTCGCTTCCGGCCGCCAGCCTTGCGCGCGGGCGCGTTCGGCGAGCGCATGCGCCTGAAAGTAGGCGATTAGGAAAGGGACGAATCCCAGGAGAACCATCGCGCCAACGCCGACAAGGATCAGCAGAAATTCCCAGGCGGGCGGATGGAAATACCAGATGGCGAGAAGGGCCACTACACCAAGGACTGAAAGCGCGATTACACCTACGGCATAGATCCGTGTGATGCGTCGCCCCTCTGGCGTCGAGCGCGTGTTCGGAGGCACGGTGACGCCAAAGAGGAGATCGCGCCGGGCGGCGAGCGGAATGATTAGGCTCAGCGCTAGGGTGAACACAAGCATGAGCAGAAAGAGGCCCAGCAGGAAGTTGTTGGTCGTGTCGTGCGGCATTGGGAGCGCTTACCCTTCCACAGATGACCCGCCTGTGGCGAGATCAGCGGAGAATATCTCCTCCGCCAGTTCGTGCAATTGTTCTGGCGTCATTCCAGCGAGCAGCGCATCCGTGCGGACACGTTCCAGCAGGGCGGAGATGCGCGCGAGGTCCGCCGGCGCTGGGAGCGTCGCCTGCGCAAGACGGGGATGAATCACGGCGCGCGAGCCACGCCGTAGCAAAACCACGCCATCCGCCTCCAGCGCGCGATACGCCGCCAACACGGTATTGATGTTGATGCCCAGGTCGGCGGCCAGTTGCCGCACCGACGGTAGCGCCGCGCCTGGCGCCAGCCGCCGCGACGCGACGAGCGCGCGCACCTGCTCGGCGATCTGCTGGTATTTCGGCGTCGGGCTGCCCTCGTCGAGCTGGATAATGGGCGGATCAGCGCTGCTGGCGCGCGAGAACATACAAGAACCCCCTTTCCAACTGTTATAGCACAAGCATCTCAGTTGCGCTATGGAACAGAGACCAGTAACTGTCAGACATGGGCTAAGTGACAACAGGTTGAGCAGAAGCGATTGCGCAAAAAGAGCCACGGCAGCGTGCATAGGACAAACTGCCGTAGGCCGCAATTCGTCACTGCTCGACCTGTGTGCCTGAAATCATCTGGATTCAGCGCCTATCTGGCCACTCGCGGCGCGTCGTCGGCAAAGCCATTGCTATAATCAGACCTGGAGGGAGTACCGAAGCATTCAGACGCGGGGCATGGCAAGACCTGCAACGCGTGAAAGGAAGTAGGGCGCGGTGAACAAACGTGAGCGAGTGGACGCTGCGCTGCGCGGTCAGCCCGTCGATCGCGTTCCTATCAGTTTTTGGGGTCACGATTACCTGCGCGAGTGGAGCGCGAAGGGGTTGGGTAGAGTAGGGCGGGAGCTACGACTGGGACTACGTCAACAACTTCGACCTTCACAGGCCGAGGCTTGCGTCTCGCCATAACGACGGTCGCCATAGGCTGGTTGACTTCAGCCCATTGGGTAGTCGCTGCAAGCATTTTACCTGGCATCAGACTACTTGCCAGAACCCGCAATACCTGGTTTGGAAAGTGCGAACCGTTTCCTCCAGCCTACCCGCCGAAGTGCCTTGCACGATGACAGTATACATTCGGCAAACACGCAAGCGAAAGGAGAGGCGCCAAATCCCATTTCCGCGCGGAATAGCGGGATTCGGTTCCGGTGCGATCATGAACAGACTAGAGCGTGTCGAGGCTGCGCTCAGAGATGGAGAAGTTGACCACCCACCTATCAGTTTCTGGGGCCACGACTATGTCGGTGAATGGTCCGCCAGCGGCCTCGCGGAGGCGATGCTCGACAACTACCGCACGTTTGGTTGGGACTACATGAAGGTCAATCCGCGCGCCAGCTACCATGTCGAGGATTGGGGCGCCGAACTCAAGCCATCAGGCGATCCCAACACCGGGCCAGTCTGGATTCATCCTGCCGTCACGACCGCCACCGACTGGCGCACGCTGCGTCCCCTCGAACCCGATCGCGGAGTTCTGAGCGAGCAACTGGAAGCGCTGCGACTCATCCGCGACGGCCTCGCGGGCGAGGCGTACTTCATCCAGACCATCTTCTCACCGCTCTCCATCGCCAAATACCTTGTCGGCAACGACCCCGCGCCGGTGAAAGCGATGATGAGCGACGATCCCGGTAGTCTGCGCGCCGCGCTCGACGTGATTACCGAGACCTTCATTACCTATTCGCTGGCCTCGCTGGAGGCCGGCGCGAGCGGGATATTCTTCGCCACCACCGGCTGGGCGACCAAGGACATGCTGAGTGAGGACGAGTACCGTCGCTGGGGATGCGAATACGATTTGCGCGTCCTCGACGCCGTGAAAGACCGCGCGCCGTTCAACGTCCTGCACAACTGCGGCGCAGGCATCTACTTTGACCTGCTTGCCGACTATCCCGTTCATGCGATCAGTTGGGCGGCGACTTTGCCGGGGAATCCCTCGCTCGCAGATGGACTGGCGCGCACCCAAAAAGCCGTCATGGGCGGAATCAGCGAGAAGACGACCCTGCCTAACGGAACGCCGGAGGACGTGGCGAATGAGGTGCGTCAGGCGCTCGCGGAGACAAAGGGCGTGCGTCTCCTACTGGCGCCGGGCTGCTCGATCCCGCCACGCACGCCTCCCGCCAATCTGGCCGCAGCGGCGCAGGCGGCGCGCAACGCCTGAGCCGGACGGCGCCGCAGACAGGCTAATATGGCCTCTCGCCGCGTTGGCATGGCGAAATCCTGGTGATACAATGCTCGGTGCGCCACCATCCCTTGCGCGCCCACAGACTGTCTGTATCGTCCATGGATCCGCTGGCGCACCTCACATTCCATTGTCAGCGGAGTCTCGTGCCAGAGGAGCGTAAAGTATGTCCGGTCACTCAAAATGGCATCAGATTCGCCGGCAGAAGGGTGTCAACGACTCGAAGCGCGGCCAGTTGTTCACCCGGCTGGGTCGTGAACTCGTCGTCGCGGTCCGCGAGGGCGGCGGTGGCGACCCCGACGCCAATTTCCGCCTGCGCATGGCCATTCAGCGCGCGCGCGCGGCGAATATGCCCGCTGACAACATCGATCGCACCATCAAGCGCGCCGTCGGCGGCGGCGAGGGCATGTCCTTCGAGGAGATCAACTACGAGGGCTACGCTCCCGGCGGCGCGGCGATCATGGTTCAGGTGATGACAGACAACCGCAACCGCACAGCGGCGGAGATCCGCAACGTCTTCAACAAGAACGGCGGCAACCTGGGTGAGGTCGGCTGCGTCGACTGGATCTTCGAGCAGCGCGGCATCGTCGAAGTTGAGCTAGATGGCAAAGATCCCGACGACTTGACGCTTTCGGCAATTGACGCCGGCGCCGAGGATGTGGATACGCCCGGTCCCGACGATACGATTCTCACCCTCTACACCGAGCCGCACGATGTTGAGTCAGTCAAGAAGGCGCTCGAGGATCAGGGCTACACGATTGGCCGCGCCGAGAGCACGCTTATTCCCAAGACCAAGATCGATCTGAACGAGAAGGATGCGTTGCAGACGCTGAAGCTGCTCGACAAGATCGAAGATCTTGATGATGTGCAGGCGGTGCATACCAACGCCGAGATTCTCGACGAGTTCGCGGAAAAG
>DATAOM010000366.1:0-10689 GCA_036265775.1 Ktedonobacterales bacterium
GTCGAGCGCCTGGAGCAGCGGGCGGCGGATGAGAAACTCTGGCCCGAAAACGTCGTGCAACGCCTGCGCGCCCGCGCCTTTCGTCGCCTCCAGCGAGCGAATATACAGCAACTGCCGCGCGTAGTTCCACTCATAGACCGCCATGGACTGGTCGATACCCTCGTAGCACTGGAGCCGGATCAATTCGGCGCCCAGCGCCGAGGCGAGCGAGCGCGCGATCTCGGTCTTGCCTACGCCTGGCTCGCCTTCGAGCAGCAGCGGCTTGTGGCGCTTGAGCGCGAGGAAGACCGCCGTCGCCAGCCCGCGGTCGGCGATGTAGCGCTGCGCGGCAAGCGCGGACTGGACCTCGTCGATGGAGTCGAGATGTGGCGCGACCTGCGCGTCCGCGGAGCGGCCTGCGCGGCTCTGTGTCATGGGAGTACTATCCTTTCCCGCAACCGGCTCCCGAAGAGTGAAGATGATGAGCGAGGACGCGGCTGGCTCTGCCGATGACGGCGTTGGTGACGTGAGGCCAATGGTGTATTCTAGCACGCGGTCCCCAGCGCGCCGCGCATGCGCGGCGCTTTTCAGCGTCTCAACAGCAGGATACACCAGCAGGATGCGCCGTTTTGCCCATACATACGTATACACTGCGACGTTCCGCTAGAGCATGTCAGCCCTACCTCGGCGCAGCGGTAGGCGCGCGGCGCGATGAAGCGTCATGCGCTCTCATGCAGCCGCAAGGAGGGCTGCGTTATAATAGCGGAAAGCCATGTCACAGAACGGCTCATGTTCGGCTCATGTTGCGTTGATATTCCGGATGGACCGCGCCTTCCCATAACGGGCGGCGCTCCCTCCGCAGCGCGAGAAAGCAGGCGCCATACCACATGTCAGACTCCGATTCCAAGCGTCAGCAGCAGGCGCCGAAGCCCCCATACGCGCCGGCCAAAGCGGACGCGCTTCGTAATAATGATGGACCGCAGCCCCGCCCGCCCGCTGGTCCGAACGGTCCGAACGGCGGCAATACCCCTGGTCGCCCGCGCCCTGGCGGCGGCCTTGGCTGGGTCTCGCGTATTTTGCTGCTACTGTTGATCGCCATCGTCATCTACAACGTGGTGGTGGTCTTCTTCAATCCCGCCAACGTCACCAATCCCCAGGTCGATCTGTCGTACAGCGACTTCATCAGCCAGATAGAGAATGACAATATTAAGGATGTGACCTACCAGCAGGGCGGTCAGATCACTGGCGATTTCAAGAGCAGCTACACCAAAGACGGCAAGAGCTACAGCCGTTTCACCAGCTTCAACCCGTTCAACGACGACCAGGCGATTCAGCAGGAGCTGAAGCAGCATAGCGTCGCCATCACGGGCAAGCAGGCTGGATCGAACGACTTCTGGGTCACGCTGCTGATCAACATCCTGCCGATCGCGGCGCTGGTCGCGCTGCTCTTCTTCCTCTCGCGTCGCGCGACGCAGAGCCAGCAGAACATCTTCAACTTCGGGCGCAGCCGCGCCAAGCTCATCATGGAGGACCGCCCCAGCACGACCTTCGCGGATGTCGCAGGGGTGGACGAGGCGAAGTCCGAGCTTGAGGAGGTCGTCGAGTTCCTCAAGACGCCGCAGAAGTTCCAGCGACTCGGTGGCAAGATCCCGAAGGGTGTGCTGCTCGTCGGGCCTCCGGGCACCGGCAAGACGCTGCTCGCGCGCGCCGTGGCCGGCGAGGCGGGCGTGCCCTTCTTCTCGATGTCGGGCTCCGAGTTCGTCGAGGTGCTGGTCGGCGTTGGCGCCAGCCGTGTGCGCGACCTCTTCGACCAGGCCAAGAAGTCCGCGCCGAGCATCATCTTCATCGACGAGATCGACGCGGTGGGCCGCCAGCGCGGCACCAGCCTGACCACCAACGACGAACGCGAGCAGACGCTTAACCAGTTGCTGGTGGAGATGGATGGCTTCGACGCGCGCCAGGCCGTGGTCGTCATCGCCGCGACGAACCGCCCCGACAACCTCGACCAGGCGCTGCTGCGCCCAGGCCGCTTCGATCGCCGTGTGACGGTGGACCGCCCCGACTGGAAGGGCCGCCAGGCGATCCTGACCATCCACTCGCGCACTGTGCCGCTCGCGTCAGATGTCGATATGGTGCAGCTTGCGCGCATGACGACGGGCATGGTCGGCGCCGATCTCGCCAACCTCGTCAACGAGGCGGCGCTGCTCGCGGCGCGCCGGAACCTCGACCGGGTGAACATGCGCTGCTTCACCGACGCGCTGGACCGCATCCAGCTTGGCGCCGAGCGGCCGCTGGTGCTCAGCGAGGAGGACCTGCGTGTCGTGGCGATCCACGAGGCGGGCCACACGCTCGTCGGCCTGCTGACGCCGCACTCCGATCCAGTGACCAAAGTGACCATCGTGCCACGCGGCCAGGCGCTGGGCGTCACACAGTACACGCCGATGGACGACCGCTACAACTACTCGAAGGATTATCTCTTCGGGCGGATCATGACGGCGCTCGGCGGGCGCGGCGCGGAGCAGGTGGTGATCGGCAGCATCACGACCGGCGCCGAGAACGACCTGCAACAGATCACGATGATCGCGCGCAGCATGGTCGCGCGCTGGGGCATGGGCAAGAAGGTTGGGCTGATCTCGTACAGCGATCGCCCCAGCCCCTTCCAGGTCGGCGGCGACTTCGGCAGTCGCGAGTACTCGGAGGAGACCGCCGCGCTGATCGACGAGGAGGCGCGCGAGATCATCGAGGACGGCTATCGCCAGGTCATCAAGATGCTCACCGATCACAAGGTGACGCTGGAGCGCATCGCGCTCGAGTTACGCCGGCACGAGACGGTGGACGCCAACCAACTCGCGCAAATCCTCAATGAGACCGGCATCAATCCGCAGGTGCTTGATGCGGCGCCGGGCGTCGAGGCGCTTCCTGGCGGTCTCTCATCGGGGGCGGGCGCAACGACGAATGGCGCGACAGGCAGTTCGACGAATGGCTCGTCGAGCGACGCGGGCCAGTTTGATGGCGGCATGCCGGACCTCACTCCTGGCATCCAGCCGTGAGGACCGCGCGTCCTTGAGCGAGGGAGGGGCCGTGTCCCAATCCGGGGCGCGGCCTTTCCTCTATAGCCTGGTGAAAGTGAGGCGAAGATGACCTGCAAACAGTGCCAGGCGCTGGAAAACCTCTTTGACGACCGCATGGCTGAGTCTGACCTGAAAGATCTGCGCAGGCGCGGCCCCTCGAAGACGACGCGTATGCTGATCGAGGCGCTGGTCCGGCGTGGCGTCATCGGGAAAACAGCGCTCGACATCGGCGCTGGCGTCGGCGCGGTCCATCTGGCTCTGCTCAGCGCGGGGGCTATCTCCGCGACCGATGTGGATGTCTCAGGAGCCTATCTGAAGGCAGCGCGGGGCGAGGCGACGCGGCTGGGGCTCGCCGATCACATGCGCTATATCCAGGGTGACTTCGTTCAGCAGGCGGAAAATATCGAGCCAGCGGACGTGGTAACGCTCGACCGCGTCGTCTGTTGCTATCCAGATATGCCAGCACTAGTTGGCGCCTCAGTCGCGCACGCCCGCTCGCTCTATGGGTTGATCTTTCCGCGCGACGTCTGGTGGATGCGCTGGGGCGCGGCGGTGGCCAACCTCTTCCCGCGCCTTATGCGGTCAGGATTTCAGTTCTATGTGCATCGCACGGCGCGCGTGGACGCCATTGCGCGTGACAGCGGCTTCCACCGCGTCTATACTGGACGCACGGCGATGTGGCAGGTGATCGTCTACGGGCGTCCACAGCCAGCGAGCTCCGCCCTGTGATCAGTCTACGCGCAGTCACGTTTGCGCGCCTGGCGCGTTATAGATCATGGGAACGGATAGCGGCGCTCGCCGCATGGAGAATGGATGACGCATGGCTGGGCGCGCTTCTACTCATGGGCGATCGCGGCTGATCGCGCTGCTCGGCGCGCTCACGTTGCTGCTAGCGCTGGCTGGATGTGGCGAGACGCTCAGCGCGCCCTTCGCCACGCCGACCGCGCCCGCGCCAACCGCGACCTCCTCGATTCCCCGCGCCTTGGCGCCCAGGATCGGCGCACGCTCGGCTTTTCTGATGAACGCGCAGACCGGCGAGGTCTATCTCAGCGTCAACGCCGACACGCCGGTCGCCATGGCGAGCACGACCAAGATCATGACGGCGATGGCGGCGATCCAGTTCTCGCCCTCGCTGGACCTGCCGGTGAAGGTGGGTAAAGACGCTACAGACATGAACACCAACGGCAACAGCGTCGCCTTCCTCAAAGAGGGTGACACGATCACCCTGCGCGACGCGCTCTACGCGCTGCTGTTGCCCTCTGGCGACGATGCGGCGGTCGCCATCGCCGATGCGGTGGCAGGCTCACAGGCGCGATTCGTCGGGCTGATGAACCTGGAGGCCGCGCTGCTCGGCATGCGCAACACACACTATGTGAACGTACATGGCCTTGACGAGGACGGCCACTACTCCTCCGCACGCGACCTCACTCTGCTGGCGGACTATGCTATGGCCAATTCCGACTTCCGCGCCGTCGTCTCGACAGCAACGCACACACTGCCGGAGACCAAGCAACATCACGGCTACACGTGGAATACGACCAATAACCTGCTGACGAAAAACGATCACTACGACGGCATCGAGGGTGTGAAGACTGGACATACAGAGAACGCGGGCTATTGCCTGGTCTTCGAGGCGGCGCACACAGATCGGCGGCTGGTAGGCGTGGTGCTGGGCGAGAAGACGGACGCCGGACGCTTCACAGACGCGACGGCCCTGCTTGACTGGGGCTTCGGCGCACAGAAGGCGGCATAAGGCGGCGTAACGCAGCCACGCAATTGAGAGGAGCGCGTGATGGCTGGCGAATCTCCGGCGAAGCATCGGTCTGAGCGCCCCTACAGTGGGCCACACGTCTCTCCATATGTCCTCTTTGGTGGGATCGCCCTCGCGGTTGGCCTGGGCGTGATACTGCTCCTGATGTGGGGCATCGGGCTGAACTGGTATCTCGCCTGGGTTCTGGCGTGGAGCGTCGTCACCTTCGCGTTCTATGGCTACGACAAACATCAGGCGATCGCGCAGGGGCTGCGTGTGCCGGAGATCGTGTTGCACCTGCTCGCGCTGATCGGCGGGTTCCTCGGCGGCTGGGCTGGTCGCGCCTACTTCCGCCACAAGACGCGCAAGCCGGTCTTCCTCGTCGTGCTCATCATCGCTACGGTCCTCAATCTCGGCGTCTTTTTCTGGTTGCTCGCGCGCCGCTGACATGGCGGTTCTCCCCAAACGCGTAGCGTTCTCTGGCTCATGCGTCGGCTTGACGCCTGCGATGCGGCTGTGCTAGAGTGAGGCCACACCGGGGCGTAGCGCAGCCTGGTAGCGCACCACAATGGGGTTGTGGGGGTCGGAGGTTCAAATCCTCTCGCCCCGACCGGTTCAGGGCGGCTTCCTGCAAGGGGGGTCGCCTTTTGCCTTGTCTAGCCTTATTCGCGTTCTGGCTTTTCTAACGGCTCAATTTCTGCCCAATTCCTGCTCACAACGGCGTTTTGCCTTGCCCCACGCACATTGTCCTGTGTAGAGTAGAATCGAAGCGCTGCTTACAGGCCAAGGTACGTACCAAAACGATCCTGTGAGCCGCGCAACGAGGGAAAGGCGCCAATGGCATTTCGACTCGCCAGCGCGCAGACCGCCGCCACGGAGGCGCAGACGCGGGCGCGCGCCTTGCTGGACATGAATCAGGTCGCTGGGGCAGAGATGGTGTATGAGACCTTGCTCGCCACGCTCGATCTCCTGCTGCGTGAAGATAGCGATGCGCTGCCCGCTTCCGAGCGCACGCTCCTCATGATCACAGGGGCAAATCGGCGGCTACCAATCGACGCGCTTCATTCCGCGCGTCTCGATCAATTGGCGACACGTGTGGCTGCGATTGTTGATATCCCTGAAATAACGACCCTGGCATCGATGGACGAGGTGCGCCGGGTGATTTCCTCAGCGATCGCGGTTGGCGCGCCGCGCTACAATGCGGGCGACATTCGTGGCTGTTGTCGCATCTACTGGACCACGATGTACACGCTGGTGGTCGCGCCAGCGTTTCGCGGGTTTCCTGGCTACGAGCACGCCATGGGCCCAATGCAAAGCGTCATCGAGCGCGCTGCCCCGACAATTGCACTAGACACTCAGAGCATCGACGACTACGCCTGGGCGTTGCGACAAGCGTTTGACGCTGCCTTGCAGACGCCTGGCTAATGTGAAGCGCTTGCGCTGGTCAATCGAAGAGCGAGCGCGTCTCCGCCGCGATCACACCACGCGCCTTGGCCTCACTCAAGCCCGAACGCTTATCGGTTGCGCTCTGAATCTTGTACGAATCTTCTACGCGCCCAACCGCTGATGACTCTCTCGCTTCAGCGAGACCACCGCTCCACTCATAGCGATCAACGTGCGCGAGAGGCGCCATGGCGTATGATAGACGTGCAGACGGATGACCACTTACCCCGCCAGATATCCTCTACGATGGAAGCGTTATGTGCGCTGAGAGGAGCGGCGCCGGGCAGAAGCTATGGCGTGCGGGCGCTTATAGTATTTTTGCCTCATCCATCGTAACATAGACGCGAATCATGGGTGTAAGACGCGAGGAGAAGCGATGTCTAGCAACGAGCAGACCATCGGCGCCGACCGTCAGACTCCGCCCAGCGGCGCTGCGATGAATGAACAGCTCGATGTGGGGCCAGAAGACCAGCTTGCGCGGTTGCGGCGAGTCGCGTTGCCGTTGGACCAGCGAAAGGTCGGGCAGCGACAATCGCATGGGGTCGCCGGAGCTGTTGTGCGCGCGCTGGCAGGTATCAGCGCATATTGCCTCCCGGTGATCGCGCTCTGTGTCGCGCTGGGCGCGCTCGGCTACTCTCTCTGGGTCGTGGCCGATGTCGCGCGCTCGGCCGGGTCGCTGGACTTCAGCCGTGTGCAGGACGCCTTTGGCCAGATCGACGACGCGGCGCGCGCCTTCATGGCGAGCATCGCCTACACTCTGCTTGTGCTGACGCTCTACTTGCTTGCGGCGGCCGTGCGCGCGGGCGAGACCTGGCTGCCTCTGGTGGTGGCGTTGATCGTCGCCACGCCAGTCGTGCTGGTCTTCACTCTGAGCATTGACCTGGCGCTCTCGCTCGCGCCAGCAGGCATGTTTCCCGCCTGGAGTCGCGCTGCCGCCGAGACGGTGATTGTGGCGCACACGATTTTCCTGGCCGTGCTGCTGCGTGCGAGGCGGCCCGTCACCCAGGCGCTCAATCATCTCGCCTTTACCCGCCGCCATGACGCGGGAATACTCTACAACGGCGAACTGCCAAGGCTGCATGTCATCCGATTCGCCACCGGCGCCCATCCAGTCGCCAGCCCTCCTGCGCCGCAACTGCTGAATGCGCCAGCCCACGAGGAACCTATTCATCTTGCCGCGCAGTCGGAGGAGGCGACCACGCCTGTGGATAAAGAGGCTCCTGCGGAGGAGGTCAAGGCCACCGAGGCGGCGCCGGACACGACTGAACCAGATCAGGCAGACGCAGATGTGATCGCCAACGAAGAGGACATGAATGTCGACGAAGAACCAGCGGCGCTGTAGCCTCTGTCTTATCGTCAACCTTCCTGAACGGCCATGCCGATCAGTTTGTAGACGAGCTTCGCCGCAACGACCGGGCTGACATGGCTCTCCACCAATGGCGAGAGTTCGACGATGTCGAAGCCGAGTACACGCTTGCGTTCCGTCACCGCCGCGAGCAGGTCAATCACGTCGTACCAGCCGAGGCCACCTGGCTCCGGTGTGCCGGTCCCTGGCACGAGCGATGGATCAAAGGCGTCGATGTCGATGGTAACGTAGACCTCCTCGGCCAGTTGCGCCACAACCTGCGCGATCCAGTCGCGTTTGCCTTGAAGTGTCTGGCGGTGGATCTCGTTGGCGAGCCACATGGGCAGGCTCCGCTCCTCGACGAGTCGCGCCTCCGGCTCGCTCAGGCTGCGAATGCCCACCTGCGCTGTGCGCGGACAGATATCCAGCACGCGCCGCATGATGGTCGCGCTGCTCAGCGCGGAGCCCTCATACTCCTCGCGCAGGTCAGCGTGCGCGTCGATCTGCAGGACGCTCATCGCGGGATAGCGTTTGGCGAAGGCGCGCACGACGCCGATGGAGGTCAGGTGGTCGCCGCCGAGCGTGACGACGAACTTCTCGCGCTCCAGCAGCGCCCTGGTGACCTGCTCGACGCGCTCGACCATCCCCGCCGCGTTGCCCTGGACGATCTCGACCGCGCGCAGGGTATGAATGCCGACGCGATACGGTGAGCGTCGCAACTCGGCGTCGTAGAGTTCAAGATTGCGCGAGGCGTCGATGATGGCCTGCGGGCCTTCGCGCGTGCCGGGACGGTAGCAGGTCGTGCCGTCGAAGGGAACAGGGACGACGACAACGCGCGCATGATCGAACGCGGTATCCTCGTCGTCCAGATGCATGAAGCCGCGGGCCGGAGCCAGCGATGACGCAAGCTCGTCCAGATCACTCATAGGTGGTCTCCTGGGAATGGGGTATCTCAAGCGCTGCCCGATGGCGGCGCGCGCTCTGCGCTTGCCCCCAGTATATGCCTTCGCCGCCAAGGCGCAGGATGTTTGGGAAAGGCAGGTTATCGAGGAGACGCCTCACTGCCCCTTAGGTGGATAAGTGTGTGAATAGGAGTCCACGCTCTCTACGCCTGGAGTGAAAGGGTGGCTGGCGGAAACTGTCCAATATAGAAGTGGCAATTGTATACACATCGCAGCGCCGACCTGGCGATTGAACCCTATTATGTGATATACTCTCCAGGCTAAGTGATCTCGGTTACGCCTCGTCTGGTGGCTGTGTTGGAGACTGTTCCTCCGCCTTGTGTCGCCCCTTCCTGAGCGCCTGTCGAGCCACGTCGCATTGGTTTGTGTGTTTCCCAGTATGCTGACCCATAGAGAGGGGTCAGAAGAGAAGAAGCCCTGAAGGAGCTTGAGTGGCCACCCGCATCTACGTAGGGAATCTGCCCTACACGGCTGACAATGATCAGCTTGCCCAGTTGTTTGCAGTCTTTGGAGAAGTGATTGAGGCCGCGATCATCATGGATCGTGATACCGGCCGCAGCAAGGGATTTGGGTTCGTCCAGATGACGAACGACGACGAGGCGCAAAAGGCGATTTCGTCACTGAACGGCACTATGTTTGGCAACCGCACGATTCGCGTCAATGAGGCGCAGCCACGCGCCGAGCGCTCGCGCGGTGGGTACAATGACCGCGGTGGCTACGGCGGTGGGTACAATGATCGCGGCGGTTACAACGACCGTGGCGGCTATAGTGGAGGATACTCCGATCGCGGTGGCTACAATGACCGTGGCGGGTATAACGATCGCGGCGGCTACAGCGGTGGCTATAACGATCGTGGCAACGGCGGCTACAATGACCGTGGCTCCTCCAGTGGCGATTGGCGCCGCAATGATCGTGGCTCGGATCGCGGCGGTTACAACGGCGGTTACAACGACCGCCCACGTCGCCGCGACTACGATGAGCGCGGCAGCGACGACTACTAGGGGTCGGCGCGCTTACTGCGCGCGCCTTGCCTAACGTGATGGCCGGAACTCCATTTGGTTCCGGCCATTATTATTAGTTCTTCTATGCTCTACTGGGCCGCCCTCACGCCGCCTGTATGACAGTAACGTTTATGCGCTCGCGGTGAAGCCCAGACGCCGCCAGAACTCCTGGACGCTCAAGCCCTCGATGGCAAGCGTTTTCTGGCGCGCCGCTGCGCCGCGCGCCAGAGTGATCGCGCGCCTGGGCAGACGTAGCGTGCGCGCGAACAGCTCGATCAGCGCCTCGTTCGCTGCGCCCTCCACCGGCGGCGCGCGCAGCCATACGCGCAGCTTCCCTCCCTCGCAGGCGATGCGCTCGCTGCGGGCGCGCGGCGTGATCTGGCATATGACCAGCAGGCGGCCATCGCGCATGCGTGTCGCTTCAAGGCAGCGCGGGGTCAGCGTATTGCCAGCGTCCATGCCCCGCTTCCCTTCATCACCATCCTCAGGCGTTTTCCTTGCTGGTAGACTGCACATATCGTCACGCAGAGCCTCCTACATTGTATCCCGGCGTATCCCGGCGCCGAATAGAGGGTAGAAGACTGGCGTGGAGGTCTTTCCTGGATCGGGAAACGCGCAAAGCGCTGCGGCGCCAGCGCACGCGATTTCTCTCCATCCGTCGGTCATAACCTCTTGCGCAGCGCGGAAGGCACGCTATACTAGAGGGCAGCGAAGTGACGCATGACGCCTGTGCGCGCGGTAGATGAGCCGGTGACGAGGCGTGATATGATTGGGTTGTGCTGGAGAGGGGAAGGGCGCAGTGACCAGGCATGGATCTCGCCGGGAAGATCGTGGGAAGCGCAAATCGTTGCTCTGGGTGGCGATGCTCGCGCTCGTCTTGCTCACCTCGTTGCTCACCGCCTGCGCCTCCCAGGCGCAGGTTGATCAGGCGCACGCGAACAAAGCGAAGCTTGATCAGGAACTGACTCACGCGCGTAATGACCTCGGCCTCCCTGAGCGACTCCTCACGCCCGTCACGTCGCAGGAAAAGAAGGTGGCGAACGGCGATGGCGGCTTGACCTACGACTATGACAGCGCCGCCAAGTCGTACACGTCCCTCTATAATCAGTTGCTCGCCATCGAGCAGAGCGCGCCACAG
>DATAOM010000367.1:0-2271 GCA_036265775.1 Ktedonobacterales bacterium
GTCTCGCTCGAAGACGAGCTGATGCGCCGCTTCGGCTCAGATAAAGTGGCCGGGATCATGGGCCGCATCGGCATGGACGACGACATGCCGCTGGAGAGCAAGATGGTCACCGGGATGCTGGAGCAGGCGCAGACGAAGGTCGAGGCGCACAACTTCGACATCCGCAAGAACGTGGTCGAGTACGACGACGTCATCGCCCGCCAGCGCGAGGTGGTCTACGCCGACCGCCACGCCGTCCTCGAACACGCCGACATGCGCGACCGCATCCTGGAGATGATGAGTCACGAGGTCAAGCGTGTGGTTCAGCAGTTCACGCAGGCCAACCTTCCTGAGGATTGGGACCTCGATGGGCTGGTCAAACACTTCGAGTCGCTCCATGTGCAGATTCCCGATGAGGTTTTCCCCGAGACGCTCAACCGGCTCAAGCGCGATACGCTGGTCAGCGAGATCACGCGACTGACGCAGGAGACGTACGCGAAGAAAGAGGAGATGGTCGTTGCCTTCGCCAAGGAGCATGACTCTATCGAGCCGGGCGAGTTCTACATGCGCCAGTTCGAGCGCGCCGTCGTCTTGCACGTGATTGATACCGTCTGGCGCGAACACATCGACCATCTGGACGTGATGCGCAGCGGCATCGGACTGCGCGGCGTCGCTCAGCGCGACCCGCTGGTCGAGTTCAAGCGCGAGGCGTTCGCCGCCTTCGAGGAATTGAAAGCTGAGATCGAGCATCTTATCACCGAGTATGCGCTCAGGGCGGATGTGCAGATCGCGGTGCGCGAACCGCCGCCACAGGCATTGCCGCAGAACACGAAGACGAACGCCGCCGACATCGCCAAGACCAGCGGCCAGGCGAAGGACGCTGGGAACCTGTTAGCGCCACGTCCGAAGTCGAACACGCAGCAGGCGAACGGGCAGAAGAATGGCGCGCGACCAAACGGCGCGAAACCCAACAATGCCAAGGGCGGCGGAGGGAAGCCACAGAACGGGAAGCCGCAGGGCGCGCGCCAGGGACAGCCACAACGCGCGGTCCCGCTCGCCGCGGCCAGCGCCAATCGCCCATCCTCAGGGAAGATCGGACGCAACGATCCCTGCTTCTGCGGCAGCGGCAAGAAGTACAAGCAGTGCCACGGCCGCTAAAGCGCCACAGTTGCTAACAGGCGCCTTTAGCCAGATCACGCCACTTCCTGTGAATGTCCGATTCTACATCAGGGCGCGTGAGCGAGTGGAGGCGCTACACGCGCCTGACAAAACCAGTTCGCCTTTGCGCTCTGACAAGCAGTGCGATTTGCATGGTTCGCATGTGCGCGCGAAAATATGTGGCGGGCGCGTGGGGGTCTTTATTGACCCCATCCAAGGAATGGACGTGTGACGCCCAGAACGACTCAACACGACTCGACGCAGGAAGGAGCCTCGCACATGAGTAATCGAGTTGGTAGCGCTGTAGACATCCCGTGGCGTCTCCGTGTCCTACGGCGGCTCCCGTTCGTGAACACCATCACGAAGTCTCTGTTGGCCGCTGGCGTTCCGATGGGCTTCAACGGGCTTCTCACCGTTCGCGGGCGCAAGAGCGGCCTGCCGCGCACCACGCCGGTGGCGATCATCGAGTCCTCAGGCAGACGGTGGATCTGGGCTCCCTGGGGCGAGGTGCAATGGGTCCGCAACCTGCGCGCCGCTGGCCGCGCGACCATCACCGTGCGCCGCCGGACCGAAGAAGTCAGCGCGACTGAGCTGGACCCGGCGCAGCGTATTGGATACTTCCGCGACGTCCTCGCTCCGCTCGCGCGCAGCATTCCGTTCGGTGTCCAGTTCATCCGCATCGCCGATGGAGTCGATCTCAACCATCCGGTGGAAGCGGCTGAAGGGCGACCCGTCTTCGAACTCCACCCACTGCGATGAAGTCCGTCTGCGGGACGAGGCGCCGGAGCCGTCGACGCTCACGCTGTTGCGCTCTGACCAATAGCTTGCTCAGGCGGTCAATCTACCACTCGCCGTAGCGCTGTGTGAGGCGCACGAAGTGAAACGCAATCCAACCTCATCATTCATGAGCCTCAGGGGATCGCCCACCGCGATTCCACGGTACATTTCGCGCCGACGTCCGTCTCACCTGATATAAAACAGCAGAACGGATACATAGTACGCGCAATTGAGAAGGGCAAGTCCCATGAGTGCTCAGCAAATCAATGGTCTGGCGCTCTTGCTGGTCGGCGTGGCCGTGTTAATCCTGAGCGTCGGAGTCGCATGGGCGCTTGCGCGACGCTCGCGCGCGCAACG
>DATAOM010000368.1:0-2347 GCA_036265775.1 Ktedonobacterales bacterium
CTCCCATCTTGTGGCTCAAAGCGATTTGGAGTTACGTGATGAAGGGGCTGCCCACCTTGCAATAGCGAAAGCGCAGCTTGGAGGCGATCACGTGTCAAACGCGAGTGACGCCCTTAATGCCGCGTTTGAGGATTTTGAGGAGGTACACAACCGCAACGTGGAGAACTGGCATCGAGGGCCAGTGGTCACTGTCGACGCTGTCGCGGATGGACTCGCAGAGCTCTTCTATCTCAAGGGCTGTGTTGCAGAGATGGCGCAGGGTGGCGTGGTGGACCGCCTTGACCAGGGATGGGCGCGTGTTTTCTTTCAGCGCGCCCTGGATCAGGCGTCGCGCAAACAGCGCCACTATCAGGAGGCGTTGCTGGCGCCTGCGGCTATCGGCGCCGTCTTGCGTTCACCTACTGAGTGAGGAGTGACCCACGATGAAGACCGCGACACTCGTTGATGCGCCTGACCTGGCAGTTGGTGTGCATCCTGCGAACGGGACCGTGCGCCGTTGCGCTCCGCATCCTGACGAGCTCAAGCGCCACCGGGTCATCTCCGCCGATGGCCATGAGGTCGTCGTCACGACCGTTCACGCGGCACACGACTCCTGGCTGACCGGCGCCTATCCCGTCCAGCAGGGCTATCTCGTCATGATCTGTCAGCCGTACTTCGAGGCGCAGAGCAAGACGGCAGAAGCCGCCGCCGAGCAGCACGAACAACTGGTGCGCGCGCTCGCTGGCGCGGGTGTTGGGATCGTGCGGGCGCGTCGCCGCCTGGCTGCGCGTCAGCGCGCTGAGCAGCGCGAAGCCGCGGTCTTGGAGCGCGAGGACGATCTGGTCGCAAGCAGGCCGCGCTGATCCTGACGACCGAGATCCTCATCACCGATCTGCCCGACAAGACGCCGGAGCTGGCGATGCCAGACTACTAGGCTAGAACGCCGCGGTGTGCAACAACAAGACGGTGAACCTTCGTTGTCCTTCCTCTCCCCTGCACCGAGCGCCAGTAAGGATGCGCGCTCAAGGAGTCACGAGATGTCAGCAGGTCCAAACGAATTGTCCGCATGGAGGGCCGCTGTCGTGAGAATCGTCACCGACAAGGTGACGCGGTTAGTCCCCACCGGCACGCTCACCTACGCTGAGCGCGACAGAGAACGCTGGGGAATTTTCGCAGCAGAGCGTGAGGGCGATGACACGGCGCTCATGAGCTATCTCGTGAAGTATAGCCCCAACGATCCACACGTGCTTACCTACCCAGGCGCGTCCAGGGCGTAGCCCAGCACACACACGACTTTTGACCCGCTCGGCTCGCCATCGCCATTTTTGTGCAGAATCGCCCCTGCACAGCATGTACCAATGGTCATGGCGTTGTCGGCAGTCAATGGGCAAAGTCTTCGAGGGGTGAGTGTTAAGGAGCATCAAATGCCCACCACCACCGAGTATTGGCGCGCCGCCGTGGTCGTCGTCGTCACCGACGCCACTGCTCAACTGGTCGCCAGCGGCAAGATGGCGCAACGGATGTTTGACGACGAGCGCCTGGAAGCCTTCAACGCCCGGACTGCCGGTGATGACGCTGCCCTCATGCGCTGCCTGAGGCACTATTGTCCCTATAATGCACGAATTTGGTGCAAAAGTCGTGTCGGATCGCCGCTAGGCGGCTATGTGCGATAGGTTGGTGTCCGGTCCTGCGCGCCCCTCACGCGTCGCGCCTCTCGACGAGGACGGTTTCCCGATGAGGTAGACAACGAAGCCAGCGCAGACCGTACGCGCGCGAGCCGCTCCGCTCGGCAAAGGTCGGCGTCCCCATCCCCGCTTGGTGAGCAATCGTTTGAGATTCTGGCCAGCCGCTATCATGAGCGCCTCGCTGTTCACGCGCCACAAGCGCCGCAGGCGGAAGCGGCGTAAGCCATGCCACTCCTTGGCCTCGGCAAACAGCGGCTCGACCCAGACCTTGCGCTTGCGCAGCGCCTTCTTGTACGCGGCGGTCGACTGGTAGGCTCTCACCCGCTCCAGGTACTCCTCGCCGAAGGAGCGCCAGACGGAGCGCCCCGACTTGGCGCCGGGCGTGCAGTGGGCTCTCAAGGGACAGGTACGGCAGGTCGAAGCCCGCGCGCGATAGAGGATGCGCTGCCCGACCTCGGAGGTGTGCGTGCGGCGCAGCACCTGGCCGTTCGGGCACACATAGTGGTCTTGCTCGGCGTCGCAGGTGAACTTGGAGGCGCCGAAGTAGGCGCTGTTCTGCTCCCAGTCGGGCAGGGGAACGTAAGCACGGATGCCCATGTCTTCCACCGCGCGGATGTTCGCAATGGTCCCATACTTGGTGTCGCCAGTCACCTGCAGGGGCCGTAGCTTCCACCGGAAGCGCA
>DATAOM010000369.1:0-11066 GCA_036265775.1 Ktedonobacterales bacterium
CGCCTTCATCGACACCGATCCCATTACCACGCCGCGCGCCGAGATGTCGCGGCGGAGCAACATTCACGCCGCGCTCGGAGCCCTGTTTATCCTTGGCTTTCCGCTGGCTGCGACGATCGCTGGGATCAGCGCCGCTTCCGATCCAGCGGTGGGGCCTGTTCTGGCCTGGGCCTCAGTCGCTCCCTGGCTTGCGCTCGCCTGGTTCCTCGGGACGAACATGCGCTACGCGCGACCTGACGCCGTGGGCGCGCCGGACGTGCGCATCGGCTGGTCGAACCGTGTGAGCATGCTCGCGTATTTGGGCTGGGTGGCGCTGGCTGCGGCGACGACGCTGCGGTGAAGGTCGGTGAAGGTGAGCGGCGGCGAGTCGTTTAGCGTTCTGGCGGGGCGTCCGGCGAGGAGGGAGCCACGTCTGTGTGCTCGCGGAATTGCCCGCCACTCTCATAGCCGACCGGGGGATCCTGCCAGCCGCTGGATGTCACGTCGTCGGCGCTCACGTTGAGATATATGTTGCCGTCATCGAGGCGCGCGACGGCGCTCATGGGGACGTAATAGTCGGTGGTGAAGAGCTGGCCTTTCTCGAGGGTGAAGTACTTGCCATCGCGTGTGCCGCCTATCACCCTGCCGAGCTTCTCGCCCGCCGCGTCGTAGACGTTCCACCCGTCGAGATCATGTCCACCGGTCTGTTTTGCGGACGTAGCGTTCCGCTCGATCTGATTATCATGGGCGTCATGGTCAGGCATCGGTTCGATTCCTTTCGCTGCGCGGCGTGGAGCCGCGCCTTTGTACGCCCGTCCATGGGCGTCCCCCCACTCCTCAGGGTGGCCGACGGACGGCTCCCGGAATAGATGGCTACGCTGGATTGTATCATCCACGACCTGTTACACATCTAGTATATGGCGGCTCCTCCCCAGTCTGGAGGTCACGCACAGGAGTGTCAGGCGTAGTGGATAGGTAGCGCTAGGGGAGCTTTCAGCGATGGGCATAACCAATCTCGGCCTGTTCTTTGTCGCGTCTATCGCGCTCATCCTCGCGCCGGGACCTGATAGCCTCTATGTGCTGGCGCGCGGCCTGGGGCAGGGACGCCGCGCTGGCGTCATCGCCGCGCTTGGCTCTTCCAGTGGCCTGCTCGCGCATACCACGCTTGCCGCGCTGGGGCTGGCTGTGTTGCTGCAGACCTCTGAGGTCGCCTACACGGTGGTGCGCATCGGCGGCGCGCTCTATCTGATTTATCTTGGAATCCGCGCGCTGCTCTCGCGCGAGCGTCTCGCCATCGGCGCGAGCGCCGTTCAGTTCTCGCCACACCGCATGTATCTGCAAGGGCTGCTCACCAACGTACTCAACCCGAAGGTGGCGCTCTTCTTCATCGCATTCCTGCCGCAGTTCGTCGATCCCCGCACGCCCTCATTCGCGTTGAGCATGCTCACACTTGGCCTGATCTTCGCGTTGCTGACCGTGTGCTATCTGACGGTGGTCGGATTGCTCTCCGGCGCGTTGGGTCGCGCGCTGCTTGCGCAGCCGCGCATTGCGGGAGCGATCCGTTGGGTCAGTGGCGCCGCGCTCATCGGGCTTGGCCTGCGCTTGCTCATCCCGGAGCGGCGCTGAGCGCAGTAACTAGTCCATCTAAATCCCGGCCTCTGGCTCGTAGTAGCGGTTATCCTCGCGCGAGCCACCCTGCCCCTCGCCGAGCATGCGGAAGTCCGCAACCAACTCGATGCGACAGAGCCACTTGACCATCTTGTAGCCCAGCACCGTCTCGCAACGGAGCCGCAGCGGCGCGCCATGCTCGACTGAGAGCGGCTGATCGTTCATCCGGTAGGCGAGAATGGTCTGCGCGTGCGTGGCCTGTTCGAGGGTCAGCGCCTCGTAGAAGGGCTTGCCTACGGTGTCGCGGCCGTAGGACCAGAAGACGGCGTAGCGCGCCTGTGGGAGTGGTTTGGCGAGCGCCAGCACGTCGCGCAGTGAAGCGCCCTCCCACTGGGCGATGCCCGTCCAACCCTGGATGCAGTGGTGTTTGGTGATCTGACAACGCCGGGGCAGCGCGCGCACGCCGTCGAGCGAGAGGATAAGCGACTGGTTCACCAGCCCGGTCACCTCCAGGCGCCAGTCGGCGTAATTCGTCTCCGCCAGGCGCCTGTATTCCACATCTTTGGGTGAAGAGCCGTTGAGGATGAAGTAGGGCGAGATGTCTTCTGGCTCATACTCCTGGCGCGAGCGCGCATGCCCCAGGACGCGGTGAACGACGGGATTGAGCACGCGGCCCAGCGCCTGTTGGACACGCCGGGGCTGGCGCAGGGTGTACCAGGCGGTGAGGGCGTAGATGGCGAAGATCAGCAGAATCAGCAGCGGGACGAGGAAGAGCGCCTGTTGTTCATAGGCAGCGCCCGCCTGCCCGAAGAAGATCAGCGCGAAGTTCTTGCCCGCGCCGGTCACGATGACGAGCAGGGTATGGACGGCGATGAAGGCGACAAAGGCCAGCAGACCGAGGAAGTGCAGGCTGCGCGCCGCCTGGCGTCCGCCGAAGATCTTCAGGTACCAGGGGAAGCGCGCCGCGATGGCGGGGGATTGCGCGGCGCCGGTGGCGATCAGGAAAGGGCCGAGCAGGAAGACGACGGCGAAGTAGGTGAGCTGCTGCAGGGCGTCGTAGGGCTGGAACTCGCTGGCGGGCGGCAGTTGAAAGGTCGCGTAGGTCAGGAAGGTCTCCCACGCGCGCGGGAAGATGGACCAGTCGGTGGGGACAAGGCGCGTCCACTCGCCGGAGAGGATGAGCAGCGCGATATAGACGACGCCGTTGAGGATCCAGAAGATGACGATGAAGAAGTGCCAGATGCGTCCCAGGCCGAGGTTGTTGCCGCCGGGATGTCCCAGCCAGGACGGCACATTCAGTTCCTGCTCCAGTGAGGTCCAGACGCGGTTGGTGGGAATCTTGCGGCGCGTCAGCTTGAGCCATTCATGCCCTGGCGCGCTGTCGTCGTTCCAGTAGAGGCGCGGATAGGAGCCGAGAATCTGGATGCCGGCGCGAATGAGGTAGCCGATGAAGAAGGCGTTGATCCAGTGGGAGGCGCGCAGCCACCAGGGGAAGCTGGCGTCACCGAGCGCAATGTAACTAAGGATGAGGCTCATGCGGGAGTCCTTCCGACATGTGAGCTTGTTCGCGCCCGCGTCGCACATCCCTATGCCGCGAGGCGCGCTCCTATTCTACCACTGCGAGGGTATGAAAGCGCTCAAGTGGAATTGATGTGGGCGCCGCCTCAGACGGGGGAGAAGAAGATGCCGCTGACGACGGCGTTGATGGGGCCGGTGTGATTGGTGACCTGCAACGTGATCTGGCCGCGCACGCGCCAGACGAGGTACACGCCATTCACGAACGAGGTCAGCGTCTGGGTGTTGAGGGTCTTGCCGGTCGCGGTGTTGAGTATCCGCAGGTCTTCGGCGCGCTGAAGGCGGTCCCAGTCGAGGACGTAGACCGCCATCTTGTAGGTCTGCCCTTCGGGAATGGTGATGGCGACGCTGAAGGTATCGGCCGCGTACCAGCACGCCGCGATGCGAGTGGCGCCGGTCGTATCTTGTTGCAGGGCGCGCGGATCGTCCGTCGAGTCGGCCCAGTTGTACGGAGAGGCGTTGGTGGGAGCCACCTGGACGCCAGCCGGTAGCTGCTGGCCGCCATCGCTCACACCGATAATCACCGAGCCAGCCTGGCCGTAGACGCCGGACCAGTTTCCCTGCGTCGCGGTGTCGCGGGTGAGGAAAGCGCCCTCGACCGATGGGACTGGCGTCGCGGTGGCCGGTTGGGTCGGCGTGGCGCCTGGATGGGTCGTTGTAGCGTGGTGCGCGACGCTTTGATGCGGCGGAATGCCGGTAAAACGGGTGTAGAGCGCGGAGAAGAGGGATGGGGCGACCGCGGCGACGAGCAGGCCGACGAGCAGACCACCAATGAGCAGGCCGGGCACGAGGACGACGAGGTCGCGTGACTGCACGGGACGCGGCTTACGCAGGTCGTCGAGCAGGCGGCGGCTCAGCGAGCGGAAACGATCGCGCGGTGGCGCAGGCTGGCTTCGGGGCCAGGCGAGCCTGCCAGAAGAATGCGCGGCCTCGAGCGGCTCGGTGATCGCGTCTGACCACTCATTCTCAACGTTGTCGTCGTGCTCGCTCATCGACGCTCCTTGCGCGCAATTACCGCATGCGCATCATCCTGCACAGGGCGACCTCCTGCCTGGCCTGTGCATTCGTTCGTGACCATTATAGTAGCATGCCTGCCACGAGGGAACGGAGATACTGAGTCCGCTGGCGATAGGAGAAAAGTGATCGCCCCACTGTCTCCAGCAGGGCGATCTTTCATGCGCGATAGAGTTGATCGCTATTCGACGGTGACGGACTTGGCCAGGTTGCGCGGCTGATCCACGTCCGTGCAGCGTGCCAGGGCGACGTGGTACGAGATCAACTGCAGCGGGATGACCGCCAGCAACGGCGCCAGCGCCTCGGGGGCATCGGGGACGTAGTACACGTCGTCAGAGTGGCGGGCGATCTCCGCGTCACCCTCGGTGGCGATGGCGAGGACTCGCGCCTCGCGCGCGCGAACCTCCTCCACGTTGGAGATGACTTTTTCATACGTGCGGCTGCGCGTGGCGATGGCGACGAGCGGGGTCTTGGGGTCGAGCAGGGCGATTGGGCCATGCTTGAGCTCGCCCGCCGGGTACGCCTCGGCATGGACGTAGGAGATCTCCTTAAGCTTGAGAGCGCCCTCCGCCGCCACCGGGTAGCCCGCGCCGCGCCCGATGAACATGCAGCTTTCGCAACCGGCGAGCCAGGCCGCCGTCGCCTCATAGTGGGCTTGGTCGGCAGCGCTCTGCTCCAGGACCTGGCGCATCTTGGCTGGGAGCGCGCGCAGCGCTTCCAGCGTTTCCTGCAACTCGTCGCGGATCAGCGACTTGGCGTGACGACTGAGCCAGAGGCCGATGAGCGAGAGGACGGTCGTCGTGGTGATGAACGTCTTGGTCGAGGTGACGCTGATCTCCGGTCCCGCCTGGAGGTACAGCGTCTCATTGGCGGCCCGTGTGATCGCGCTGCCGACGACGTTGGTGATGGCGACGATGGGCGCGCCATGCTCCCGCGCCAGGCGCGTCGCCGCGAGCGTATCCGCCGTCTCGCCGGACTGCGTGACGGCGATTACCAGTGTCTCTGGTCCGACAATGGGGTCGGCGTAGCGGAACTCCGAGGCGACGGCGACCTCAACGGGGATGCGCGACCAGCGCTCGATGGCGTAGCGCGCGAGCTGCGCCGCTAGCACGGAACTGCCGCAGCCGAGGATGACCACGCGTGAAACCTTGTCCAGCGCGCCAGAGGCCGCCAGACGGTCCAACTCGGCGAGGCGCAGGGTGGGACCGTCAGCTTCGTCGAGGACGCGACCCGTGAGCGCCCGGGTGAGCGCCTCGGGCTGCTCGTGGATCTCCTTGACGAAGAAGTGCGAGAAGCCGCCCTTCTCCGCCGATTCGGTGTCCCAATCGACGTGTATCTCGTCGCGAGTGACGGGGACGCCGTCGAGGGTGGTGATCTTGAAGCTATCCGCGGTGATCTCGGCGATCTCGGCCTCGTCGAGGACGACCATGCGGCGGGTGTGCGCGAGGATGGCGGCGATGTCGGAGGCGAGGAAGTTCTCGCCCTCACCCAGGCCGACGATCATCGGGCAGTTGAGCCGCGCGCCGACGAGCCGCCCTGGATGGTTGCGGCTGATGACGACGATGGCGTACGAGCCGGTGAGCTGACTCAGCGCGAGCCGGGTCGCCTCGTACAGATCGTCCACCGAGCGCAGCGTCTCTTCGATGAGGTGCGCGACGGTCTCGGTGTCGGTCTCGGAGCTGAAGACATGCCCCTTGGCCAGCAGATCGTCGCGCAGTTCGGCGTAGTTCTCGATGATCCCGTTGTGGATCACCATGAGGTCGCCGGTGCAATCAGCGTGGGGGTGGGCGTTTTCGTCGTTGGGGCGGCCATGCGTCGCCCAGCGGGTGTGGCCGATGCCGGTGCCACCCTCTGTTTCGAGCGTCGCCACCCAGCTCTGCAGATTCTTCAGCTTGCCGGCGGCCTTGCGCATGAGCAACTCGCCCGAAGGCGAGATGACGGCGATGCCGGCGGAGTCATAACCACGATACTCAACGCGCTGCAATCCCCCCAGCAGGATCGGCGTCGCGTGCTGGGGGCCAACATATCCTACGATGCCACACATGGTGTAGGCAACGTCCTTTCAGGCCTCGCCGCCGAGCGCGCCTTCCCCCGCCGGTCGCCCGACGGCTTTCCTCGCGCTCTTGATAGGGAGACGGCGACCTCCCTGGAAGCTCCCCGCTGACAGTCCGAACGGCTTCCACCTCGTCAACTGGGCGCCCCTCCTCTGGCCCCAGCCCATGCGCTATTCAATCGCGACGGTACGATGTGGGCTGGTTGGGTAACCAGCCCGCGCCCATTGTACAACGTCCACGCAAGTGCAGACGGCGCGCTGTCTAATTGGCTATGACGGTATGGCTGTGAGTAGGGCCTCTGAGGGGTGGATATCTGCTATGATGCCTGAGCGTGGACGGCGTGCGTAGTCGCATGTCGTATTGCCGGGATGTGATGCGACAGATGTTGCGATAGATGCTGACGGGGGCAAGATGAACGGATTCGACGTGATCGTACAGCCGGATGCGGAGGACGCCGACGCCGCCGAGGTCTTCGTGGAGGGCGCGATTGGCGGACGTCCCTACCGGTTCCTGCTGGATACCGGCGCAGCGCGAAGCTGCGTGCAATACGACGACTACACCGCGACATTTGTGAGCGTTGGCAGCGATACCTCTTCGGGCGTCTTTGCGGGTGGCAGTCGTGATCTGGTTACTGCGCCGAGCCTTGCGCTGGGGGCGATCAGCAGGAGTGACTTTACACTGGTGCGCGCCGAGCAAGGGGACGCCGGGCGACAGAATCTGATCGGGATGGACCTGCTCAAGGACCTGCGCTGCCATTTTCGCTTCGACGAGCGGCGCATTGAGGTGGATGGCGCCGAGGAAGACGGCGTTGCTTTTGAGACGCTGTTTCTCGACCAGCGCGCGCATCCCTATGTCCCGGTGAAACTCGGCGACGTCATCGCCAACGCGGTCTGGGATACCGGCTCAGGTATGACGGTGGTTGATACGAACTTCATCGCGCGGACACCTGGTTTCTTCCCGGCGGCGGGGCAGTCCACCGGGACGGACTCGACGGGCGCGCAGCAGGAGACGCCGATGTACCTGATGGCGGCGGCGACGATTGGCGGATACACGTTTCCCACGCAGCGCGTGGCGGCGGTGGACCTTTCGCAGGTGAACGCGACGCTGGAGCGGCCGATGGACCTGATCGTGGGCTACAACCTGTACAGCCAGGCGCACTGGCTCTTCGACTTCCCGCGCAGGCGCTGGCGCATCACGCAGATGCTGACCTAACTCCCTGCCCTCTGAGCTAGACTTTATCCATGAGGCCGCGTAGCACAAAGCAGGTCTGCACGGTGCGCGAGCAGAGCCCGTGGGACTTCTTCAACAGCAGAATTGCACAGTGATGTGGGAAAAGTCGTCGGGGTCCACAGATGGCGACGAACCAGCGCCAACGCATCGCTGAAGGTCGGCGTGGTTTTCGTCTACCAGGCAGTACCTTGCACCGCCAACAGATGGGTAGTTTGGTGGTGATTGTGCTCATGCGCCACCAGGGTCACCAGGGAGAACAGCCCCATGCCTGAAATGGAAGCTTCGGCCTCTCCCCCTGCCTCTCCCCCTGTCTTGCCGCGCTGGTTCGGACCTAGAGCCAGCCTCGATGATCCGGCCGTCTCGGCCCTGATCGACCGCGTCGCGCGCGGGGCCGGGTGGGCAGACATCGGCGGTTCGTTCAACCTCAACGTGCGCATAGACGCTGAGCCGCCGGTTGTCCTCCGGGTTCATAGGCCGTGGGTAACGCGCGGCCGAGTGGCTGGACTGCGACGCCTGCGCGAGCGGCTCCAGCGCACCCACGTCCGAGTCGCTCGGCCGATGCGGATGTTCGGCTGCGACCTCGTGAGGGTCGCTGATCGTTGGGCTGAGCTTGAGGAGTTCATCGATCACGCGCAGCCGCCGACGACCCAGGACTCCTACGTCCGCCTATTCGAGGAGCTCGGACGTCTTCACACTGCGCTCAAAGCAGTCTGGGAGCCCAGTCCGCCCGACCCTCTCGACGACCACAGGACATTCGGGCAACTGCGGTACTCAGTCGGCTTCACACGCCGCCGGCTCGGACCCCGTAGCGAGCCGGTCGTGCGTCGGATGCGCCAACTGACTGGCGATCTGTCCAAGCTCCGGAAGGGCCTCGAACTGCCATGCACTCCGATTCATGGGGATTACCGCTTGCACAACGTGGGAGAACTGGCAGACGGCTCATGGGTCACCCTGGACCTGGATTTTGCGAGGGTCAGGGAGCGGCTGTACGACGTCGCGGGCAGCCTGAATGACGTCGTACAGAGCGGCGCATGGCTCGAGCCGCGACGACTGCTCGACGCTTATGAGCGCACCGCTCCGGAACCCCTGACTCCCGACGAGCGCCGTTGGCTTCCCGGTGCTCTGGCCCTTGTACCCCTGCACTGGGCTGCCACCGCCGGACTCGTAGGAGGCGACGTCCAGGAGGCGGAGAGCGCAATGAGCGCCGCCGAGGCCTGGTGGTCGCGTCGGGCTGAACTGTCGTCGTAGTCCGGTCGTAGTCCGGCGGCCGCGCGTGCGTGGGAGTGAACCGAGCGCCGGGCGAATGCGGCGCGGGCGGCCGTTCTGCCGTTTCGTCGTCATCCGAGCGTGTCGAACAACGGTCTTAGGTGTTCGCTTGAATTAGGCGTGGCGGCTGGCGCTCAGCCAAAGACGCCCATCGGGGCTGTTTTGGTGAATGCGGCGCCTCCACCAATCGGCGTCAGCTTGACGACGACTTTGGGGTTGAAGAGCTCCTGCGAGTTCGCTTTCATGTCGGCGCAGAGCGAGGAGACCGGCGTGACGGTGATCGACACGGCGCTGTTGGCTGTGAGGGTTCCTGAGTCCTTGCCGCTGCCAGAGGCCCAGATTTTGCCCGCCGGGTCCTGATCGGTGATCTGCAAGGCGTAGGAATATGACCCCTCGCCGTCGTTTCGCAGCGACACCGTGAATGGGCCGGGCTGCCCGCTGCTGCACCGGAAGTCGCTCACGCTGGGGGTCAGGGTCACGTCGAAGACGCCCTGGCTGATAGAAGGGGTATTAGTCGGGCCGAATCCAACGCCGCCGATGTTCTTGAATACATTGCCGACGAAGGCAAAGGCGAAGTAGCCAATCGCCAGCACGGTGACGAGAACCAGCGCGATGAAGAAGACCGGCAGACCAAATGCGGCGGCCGTCTGGGTCCTGGTCAGCGTTGGCAGCCCAGCCGCAGGTGGGTTGGCGATGAACCCTGAATACCTTCGCGGCACGCCCATACTGGCGATGTCGTTGAGCAGGGTATTGATGTCCTGCTCGAAGTACTGGTTGTTGTGCATTGGCGCCGCGTTCTGGCTCGCCAGTTGCGCGATGGTCGCCGGGAGGCTTGCTTCCGCCGGCATCCGCGCGTCGTCGATCAGAACCGGGATGACGCGCTTGCGCCAGCGCAACGCCGTCTCGATCTCGATGCGCACCGGATCGTTGACCTGATCGAGGCGGCGCGCGCCCTGATCCTGCATGTCGAGCCAGAGCGGCCCGATGACGACGAGAACCACCTTGCAGTTGCGAATGGTCTGGTCGATCATCTCGCGGAAGTCCGCGCCGTGAGGAATCTTGTCGACATCATAGAAGATGGCGTCTTTGCCGAACGCCTGAACCAGATGGTCGAAGAGCCGGCCGGTTGTGCCCTTCTCGTCGGCCCGGCGATAGGAGAGGAAGATCTCGTTCATCAGGCATGCGCCTTCTAAGCGGTTTCGCGAAAGTTGTGGGGTAGCGAGCGGCAGGAGGAGGTATAGTGCGGTGAGGTGTCACTCAAGGAGGGGGTCGCCGCATGGCAGCAGAAGAGACGCCTGCTGAGAGGCTGAGGCAGTTGATCAAGACGGATGCGGATCCGCGGGTGCGTCAGCGCGCGCAGGCGGTGTTGCTGGTGGAACAAGGACACACGCTGGCGAGCGTGGGGCGGCTGCTGGAGATGAAGCCAGACCGCGTGCGGATCTGGCAGCGGCGGTACGCGGCAGAAGGGCGCGCTGGGCTGGAGGATCGGTCGCGACGCGGGCGGCCGCCGGCGCTGGATGAGGCTGCGTGCGCCTTTGTCCACGACGCGCTGGAGCAGGGACCACAGGCGTATGGGCTGCCGGTGACGCTGTGGACGTTGCGCGACCTGCAATCCTTGCTGCTGCGCGAGCGCGGCATCACCGTCAGTGTCTGCACGCTGCATCGGGTCGTGCATGCCCTCGGGTATCGGTATCGTCGTCCACGCCATGATCTACGCCACCGCCAGGATGCCGAAGCGGTCGCGGCCGCCAAACGAGTCTTGGACTGGCTCGAAAAAAAAGCGCTTCTGAGCCCAGACGACTCCATCTGGTCTACGTGGACGAGAGCGAGCTCCACACTCATCCCACGCTGGCAAAGGTCTGGCGCAGGCGCGGGCAGCCGATGAGGATTCCAGCCGCTGGCGACGACCACAAGTGCGTCATCTTTGGCGCGCTGGACTCGGCGAGTGGGCGCGTCGTCTACCAGATCAACGCGCGCAAGGATGAAGACGCCTTCATGACGTTCCTCGACGAGCTGGCCCACGCCTTCCCAGCGAATGAGCCCGTCGTGATGGTGCTCGATAACGCGAGCTACCACAAGAGTCATGCCGTCCAGGCGTGGTGGCGCGCCCATGCCGAGCAGTGCCAACCCTTCTTTCTCCCAGTCTACTCGCCGCAGCTCAACCTGATCGAGCGTCTGTGGCGCGACCTCAAAGACAAGCTGGCGTGCCATCGCTGGTGGAACGACCTGGCACGCCTCCAACAGGCAGCCCAGACCTTGCTCACCGGACTCGAAGTTCATTTCCATGCCACCGATGGACCAGCGTTCCGACCACCCCAGAACTTTCGCGAAACCGCTTAG
>DATAOM010000370.1:0-14283 GCA_036265775.1 Ktedonobacterales bacterium
TCTGGACGCCGAGAGCGTGCGCGCCGAGCAGATCGGACTGAATCGCCATCAAGTTGCGGTCGCGTGTCGTGAAGTGGATGATCGGCTCGAGGTCCAGCCGCTCCAGTATGAGCCGCGCCAGCGCCAGACAGCTCATGCGCACGCGCGCCATCGGGCTATCGGCGATGTTGATGAACTCGACGCCCTGGCTCTTCAGGTGCGCCGCGCCGTCGAGAATCTTCTGTGGATTCAGCCCCTTCGGCGGGTCGAGTTCCGCGCTGACGACGAAGCGCCCAGCCTCCAGCGCGCGCCGCAGCCGCGAGCCAGTGGTGGCAGGCTGTTCGGCGTCTACAGTGGTGTCTGGCGCTGTGCGCCGTGGCGGCAGCGTGATGGTGAAGTTCGTCGTGGTCGAGGGTAGGTAATCCGCCAGCGCTGCATGCATCGCACCGATGTGTGATGGCGTCGTGCCGCAGCAGCCGCCGATCAGCCGTACACCCGCCTCGGCGAAGCGCCGCGCGTAGTCGGCGAAATAGGCTGGCGTCGAGACGTAGAGGAAGCGGTTCTCGACACGCGCGGGCAGGCCAGCGTTGGGCTGCGCCGAGAGCAGCGGTACCTGATCGCCCGCCGGAATGACCGTCTGGAGCGCCGCCGCCATCTCGTGAATCGTGTCCTCGATGCCAGCCGGGCCGACGCTACAGTTGCTGCCGATCACATCCACGCCCAGCGCCGCCAGCGCCAGCGCCACGCTCGTTGGACTCTCGCCGGAGAGAGTCTGTCCCTCCTCGGTGAAGGTCATCTGCGCGACTAGCGGCAGAGCGCAGACCTCACGCGCGGCCAGCACCGCCTGGCGCAATTCGACGAGGCTGGAGAAGGTTTCGAGGATGATGAGGTCCACGCCACCCTCGACGAGCGCCGTGATCTGCTCGGCGAAGGCGCCGCGCAGCGTCGCCAACTTCGCCGCGTCATCGGCGGCAGGCAAAGGAGCCTGTCCAGCAGGGCCAACCGCGCCTGCGATGAAGACCGCCTGCCCCGCGACCTCGCGTGCCTCGCGCGCTAGCGCCGCAGCCTTGCGGTTGATCTCGCTGACGTGGTCCGCCAGGCCGTAGGCATCCAGCTTGAGCGCGTTGGCGCCAAAGGTGTTCGTCTCGACGATCTGCGCGCCTGCGAAGATGTACTCGCGGTGAATCGCCTGGACCAGCGCGGGGTCGCTCAGCACTAGCTCATCGAAGCAGCGCCCATGGGTCATGCGCTCGCTGGCCCGGGCATAGAGCACCGTGCCCATCGCGCCATCACACAGCAGTGGCCCCTGTCGCAATCGCTCCAACACCGGCTCGCCCATGACTGTCCTCGAATTCTCGCCTCCGCCGCACGCCACCCCGCTGTGAAATGCGCCTGTTCTGTATTCATCCTATTCAGAGCCCATTATACTACTCCGTGTTTCACGCGCCCCTGTCCCCTTTTGCGCGGCTCATGCGATTCATCTATGCGGTCCCAGTTTGCGTAGCGGTTCGCATCCCGCCAGCGCCGCCCGCCTCTTCAGGAAAGCTGTATGTCCGAGTGGTCCGCGTCTGACAATCCCGCCACACGTACGGCGTTCGACGCCACGTTGTTGCGTGAGCAGCAAGCGTTGTGTGGCTTCGTGCGCGGGCTAATCGGCGATGCGGAGCAGGCGCGCGACATCACGCAAGACGTCTTCATGGTTGCATGGCGCGCGGCGAAAGAGGGCGCGCCGCCGTTCACTTCAAATTCCGACGAGCGCGCTGTTCGCCGCTGGCTCTACTGTGTCGCCTACCGCCGCGCCATCTCCGTCCAGCGCCATGAGCGCGTTCTCTCGATTGAATCCCTGGATCAAGAGCGTGCGCCGCATCGGGAGCGGCTGGCCGCGCCAGGCGCCTTCGACGAGCATATTGCCGAGCGAGAGGCGCTGACTGCCGCGATGGGCGATCTGGAGACCGCCGACACCGCGTGCCTCCTGTTGAACGTCGTGCAGGGCTTCACCGCCCGCGAGATCGCCATCATGCTCGAAATTTCACCCGACGCCGCGAAGAAGCGCCTGACGCGCGCCAAGCAACGCCTGCGCGACGCCTATTTTGCGCGCGAGCAATCCCCCGCGAGAGAGGTCCGCCGATGACCGCGACAACCACCCCGGCGCCACGCTCGCTCTGCGCCGCCTTCGCGCCGCTGCTGCCGCTGATCTCCTCCGGCGCGCTGGAAGACGCCGAGGCCACGCCGACGCGCGAGCACGTGGCTGGTTGCGACTGGTGCCAGCAAGAGGTGGCGCGCTATGCGGCGGTGGATGAGGCGCTACGGCGAGAGTTTGGGGCGGGGGCGCACGCGAGCGTTCTGCCGTTCCTGTTCGACCTGGACGGCGACGAGGACATTGCGGAGGACTTTGCATTCACCTTGGAAGACACGCTGGAGGAGACCATGGCCGAGGGACACAATCCACGCGATCAGCAGCCATCCACGACCACACGCTCGTCTCGCTGGAGTGACAGGAAGGGCAGGCCAAGTCCACGCGCGACGGCCATCGCGGGCATCGCGGCGGCGCTGATCCTCGCGGTGATCGCAACAGCAGTCTATACGCAGTTTGCCGCGCGCCATACGACCTCTTCTCCCGCCGCTACGAAGACGAGCAGCGCCTTCATCAAGGTCGCCTTGCCCAACGCAAATACCCTCTTTGCGTGGACAACAGGTTCTGATGGCAGTTTCTGGTACGCCAACTCGGCATTGAGCGCGTCACATAGCGCAGAGATTGGCCACGTCACGCCAGATGGGACGATCACCACATTTCCAATACCAGCCGACGATGCGGTGACAAGCATAGAGATTCATGGCATGGCCGTTGGGTCGGATGGCGATCTCTGGTTCGGTGGCTCCGAAGGTCATGGGACGACGTTCACATCGCTCATCTGGCGCATGACGCCCAGTGAGGCATTTTCGACGATCGCTCTACCTGCGGACTTGACTATCGGCAGAATGATCGCTGGCCCTGATGGCGCGCTGTGGTTTGCCGGAACAAGAGGCTCAGAAACACAGATAAACTTGATTGGCAGGATCACCATGGATGGTCAGATCACGACGTTTTCCACCCCATCCCAGAGCAAAGACGCAGGATTCCAGGATTTTTGTGTTGGGCCAGACAACGCTATCTGGTACACGTGGGTCGATTCATTCACTGACCCTTCCAAGGTTACAGGGCGTATTGGGAGAGTATCGCCCTCTGGTCAGATACAGGAGTTCACCGTGCCGTACGCGCCGGGGTCTATCGCCAGCGGAGCAGATGGGGCGCTCTGGTATAGCGAATTCGCTTCCAGCTCCAGTGGGAATGATCTGACGAGGAAGGGCTATATCGGGCGCATCACGACCGCAGGAGTCGCCTCAGAACTTCCCATCGATCTGAACACCGGTATTGGACAGCTTGTCGCTGGCTCGGATGGCGCCATCTGGTACATCCCGTTCCCCGATCAGGCGGGTGGCTTTGGGCGCATCACGCCAAGCGGAGGAGTAAAGAAACTCTCCACTGGCGGAAATGCTCAGATCGACCTCTTCGCAGCGGTCCCTGGAGCGCTCTGGCTGTTTGATAGCCGCAACAATCTCTGGCATTATCGCCTGCCAGCGTGATGCCGACATCCCTCCTGCCCGGAGATCACTGGCGCGGACTTTTCACGCTTGCTATACTCGAGGGGCGAATCCTGACGAGAGACGCAAAACAGGGCGCCTGGGCGGCTTTGGATGGCGCTGGTGATCTGGCTGGCGGCGAGGGTGTCCATTCGCCCTGGAAGACGAGGTAGAAGAATCTGTGGAAGACGATCAGGGCAATCAGCGGCCATCCACAACCGCACGCTCGCCACAGAGAGGCGACGGGAAACGCGCTCTCAACCCGCGCGCCATGGTTCTCGTCGGAATCGCGGCGGCCTTGATTCTTGCAGTCATCGCGACGACAATCTACACGCAATTTGCCGCGCACCGCACAGCTTCTCCCGCCGCCACCAAGGTCGCCGCTCCGAATGCGACGTTTTCATGGCCGAATGCATTCACAGCCGCGCCCGATGGAAGCCTCTGGTATTCCGCATCTTCCTTACGCGGTCCGGCGATTGGCCGCGTCACGCCAGATGGGGCTAACACTGAGTTCCCCATACCAACCGACGATGCGGCGGGACAGATGTATCTCGAGGCTATGGCTATTGGGTCAGATGGCGCCACTTGGATCAGCGGAGAGGAACTTAGCGGGACGTTCACGTCGTTCATGATGCGCATGACGCCCAACGGAGCATTTACGAGTTTCCCTCTGCCTGCGGGCTTACGTATAGACAAAATGATCGCTGGCCCTGATGGCGCGATCTGGTTTAGTGGGGTAATGGCCTTAGAGACACACGTAAGCCTGGTCGGCCGGATCACCATGGATGGCCATATCACTACGTTTCCTACCCTTTCTCAGAGCACTGGCTCAGGACTTCTCGATATTTGTGTTGGGCCAGATAAGGCCATCTGGTATACGTGGGCGAGGTCCCACAACGACGTCACTGGCTCAGGGCGGATTGGCAGAGTGTCACTCTCCGGTGACGTACAGGAATTTGACGTGGCAGGATGGGTTGTCGCTAGCGGGTCTGACGGGGCGCTCTGGTATAGCGAGATCGTTCCGAACACTATGGGCGACGTGTTAGGTGAGATGCGGCAGGGGTATATCGGGCGCATCACAACCATGGGAACCGCCTCGGAGCTTCCGATTGACCCGAGTACGCGTATTCGCGGAATTGCCGCTGGGTCGGATGGAGCAATCTGGTACACTGTGTACGGTGATCAGGCAGGCGCATTTGGACGCATCACGCCGCATGGTGATGTGAAGACTTTCTCTACTGGCGGAAGCGCTCAGATAGTGTTCATCGCGGCTGCGCCTGGCGCGCTCTGGCTGTTTGATTCAGGGCATAACCTGTGGCATTATCGCCTACCGGTATAACGTTGCGTCCCCATCAGATGTACCGCTAGCGCCATTGCGTCTGAACGCCTACGCGCCACGATGACCGATCCCCCTGGTCGCGGTTGTTATACTCGATTGGCGTGTCCTGGCGCGAGGAGCAAACTTCGTATGGAACCTTTTCCGCCTTGCCTGCATAGTTAAGAGCGCCGGCCGCAGAAGGCCACGCTGAAATTGCACGGCGAGGGTGGCGGGATGTCGCAAGAGATCGACCTCATTCGCTCGGCGCAGGCCGCGAATCAAGAGGCGTTTCGCGCGCTCGTCGAGCGCTACCGCCTGCCGGTCCTGCGCACCGCGCGCATCCTGCTCGCCGACTCCGCCATGGCGGAGGATGTCGCGCAGGATGCGTGGGTCAACGCCTGGCGCGCCCTGAGCCAGTTCGACCTCGAACGTCCCTTCCGACCGTGGATTCTGCGTATCGTCGCCAATTGCTGCCGGATGGAGCTGCGACGCCGCCATGGCGCGGACTCGGCTCTCGATCTTGTAGAGCCTGAACTCCTTTCCGATAAGAGCGATCTCCTGGCCGATGTCGTGCGGCGGGAAGAGTACGCGGCGCTCGACGACGCCATTTCGTCGTTGCCGCCTGGTCAGAGGCAGATCGTGGCGTTGCGCTACCGCGCCGACCTCGACTTAGGAGAAATCGCGCTCGTCACGGGGCTGCCGCTGGGGACCGTGAAGTCGCGCCTGAGCCGGGCGCTGGCGGCGATACGCGAGCGCATGGCGGCCACAAGCCTGGCGAATCTTGATGGAACGGAGGAGAGCCGATGAACGGGTCCGCTCCTTTCCCAGAAGACGCCCTTGAGCGCAGCATCCGCGAGTATTACCAGCGGCGTGAGGCGCCAGTCGCGCCGTTTGAGCGGTCCTGGGCGGCGCTGAAGACGGCGCTGGACGCTGAACCAGCCGCAAGGGGAACGCCAGTTCGCTTCAACGCGGTTATGGATGTGGCTGACGGCGATGAAGACTATGAGTTCATTCTGGAAGATGCCTTGGAGGACACCATGCCTGGTGGCGAGTACAACCGCCCAACGACCACCGTTCCCTCGCCGCGCATGGAGACCCGGCGGCGCGGCCTCAGCCCGCGCGCGACCGCCATCGCCGCCGTCGCGGCTGTCCTGGTCCTGGTCATCATCGCCGCGACCATCTTCACCCAGCTCGCCGTCAGACGCACGCCACATCCTGCCGCGACCGCCACGCCGAGCGCCTTCACCAAGCTCGCGCTGCCAAATGCGAACCAGCGATCGATTTCCGCATTGGCGCCCGCGCCAGATGGTAGCCTCTGGTACGCCGATTCGTTCGGGCACGGCGGGAAGATCGGCCATCTGACGTCTGATGGAACCCTCAGCGAGTTTCCTTTGCCCGCTGGAGAAAACGTGAAGGTTGTTTACATCTATAGCGCCGTCATTGGACCGGATGGCGCTATCTGGTTCACTGGCGATGACTTTGATGATTCGGTGTATACCCGATTTGTCAGGCGGATGACCACGAGTGGCGCTGTGACGGAGGTAGCGCTCCCAGCGGGTGTAAGGCCCGACTGGCTACTCGCTGGCCCAGACGGCGCCATCTGGTTCGCCGAGAAGACAGATAAAACGAAGGTTGGCAAGATCGCCGCTGATGGCCACATCACTGAATACCCAACACTCTCTCAGAGTAAAGATGGCCGCATCCTCGGCCTGTGTGTCGGACCTGATCAAGCGATCTGGTACACATGGTATGCGCCGTCAAGCGATGCGACGACTCTCACAGGGCACATCGGGCGGATCACTCCTTCTGGTGAGATACAGGAGTTTGCCGCACCCCATGCAGCTTCATCCATCATCAGCGGATCAGATGGCGCGCTCTGGTACAGTGAGCTTGTTTCTGTTTCTGCTGGGCAACCGGCTGTAGCGCCTCCGAAGGGGTACATTGGACGCATCACCACTGCGGGAGTCGCCTCAGAAGTTCCCATTGACCCAAATGTGAGCGTTGATCAGATCGTCGGTGGGGCGGATGGCGCGATCTGGTTCATCACGGACCTGGACAATACAGACGAAACAGGCGGGTATAGACGCTTTGGGCGCATCACGCCGAGTGGCGATGTGAGGACCTTCGCTGTAGCGGAAAATTCGAGAATATATTTTGCCGCCGTCGGTCCCAGCGGACTATGGGTAGTTGACTCGAATCATGTCCTGTGGCGCTATCGCTTGCCAAGGTAGCGCTAGTATCTGGCAGGTTCGTGACCCTTGGCGCATCTTCGGCGAACTGTAACCGCGCTCAAGGCTCCAGCGATCTGGCTTGCTGTTCCTCTGTCTGCGCCTCGATTACCTGTCCCAGGCCATGCAGCGCCTTAGCCTTCGTGTTCCATGCGGCGGCAGAGAGGTTGTCTAACGTGATTGCCTGATCTGCGCACTGCGATGCCTCATCAAAGCGCCCAAGCGAGTTGAGAATCTCGGCTTTGCTCGTCCATGCGAAATCAGCGGTTGGAGCAAGCGCAAGCGCGCGTTCAATAGCAAGCAACGCTTCGTCATGACGTCCAAGGTCATTGAGGGCGCTGCTCTTGTTGTTCCAGGCAAGGGCCGAATCCGGATCGACCTCAAGCGCCTGTTCACATACTTCCAGTGCCTTTTCGTGGCGCCCAAGTTTGCTCAAGGCGACACCGCCGGTGATGTAGCCAGAGACATTATTGGCGTCGCGTTTCAGTATTTGCTCGCTCGCCAATAGCGCCTCATCATACCGTTGCAGTGCGTTCAGCGCAATACCCTTGCTGATCCAAGCGGCCACGGACTCAGGATCGAGTTCAAGCGCGCGGTCAGCAGCGGCGAGGACCTCGTCATAGCGCTTGAGACCTCTGAGCGCGTTGGCTTTATTCGACCACGGGACAGCATCGTCTGCGCCAAGCGCAATGGCGCGATCAAAGTCGACCACAGCCTCCTCAAAGCGGCCGAGTTTGGAGAGCGCCATTGCCTTGGTATACCAGGACGTAGGGTGTGATTGGTCGAGCATACGAGCGCGTTCAGCTAGCGCCAGCGCCTCTTCGCAGCGATCAAGGAAAACAAGCGCCAGACCTTTGGTGGCCCAGGCGCGCACGTTCTTTCGATCAAGTTTGAGCGCCCGATCACAAGCGCTGATTGCATCTTGAAAGCGACCAAGATTGATGAGAATTGGAGCCATATTCACCCAACCATTGAGAAGTCCTGGGGCTAGCGTGGTGGCTCTCTCGTAAGCCGCTAGGGCCTCGTCAGGGCGCTTGAGCTTTATGAAATTGAGCCCTTTATTAGACCATGCGGGGACACTGGTAGGATGAAGCTGAGTTGCACGCTCATGAACTGGCAACGCCTCAGCGTATCGCTCCAGGAGATTTAGGATATAGCCCAAGTTGGCCCAGGCGTCGAAGTCGTTTTCATCGAGTTGAACAGCGCGTTGGTAAATCTCCAGCGCTTCGAGGTACTTCCTCTGTTTCTTTAACCTCCTGCCTTCGCGGAGCAGCGTTCTTAAGCTCTTCACAGAACTTCGCATCAGTGACGCCTCCTAAGCAGGATTAGCGCTTGCATCATGTTGATCGAGCAGGTCGCCCGCGAGCAGCGTCTGGCGCAGGAGCATTAGGTTGGTGAGCTGGCCGACGCCACCGGGCGCCGGGGTGATCGCGCCAGCCACCACCGCCACCTCGTCGAAGGCGACGTCGCCGCTGATCGCGCCGTCCTCGCGCACGTTGATGCCCACATCCACGACCACCGCGCCCGGCTTGACCATCGCGGCGGTGATGAGTCCCGGGCGGCCAACTGCCACCACTAACACATCCGCCTGGCATGTCCAGTGCGTGAGGTCGCGTGTGTCAATGTGGCAGACCGTTACCGTAGCATTGCGGTGCAGCAGCAGGAAGGCGAGTGGCTTGCCGACGACGTTGCTCGCGCCGACGACTACTACACGCTTGCCTGCCAGCTCGATATCTGATCGATCCAGCATCTCCAGCACGGCGGCGCAGGTGGCTGGGACGAAGCTCGGCAGGCGCAGGAAGAGCGCGCCCAGGTTGCGAATGCCGATGCCGTCCACATCCTTGCGCGGGTCAATCGCTTCGGCGACGACCTGCTGCGAGAGATGCGCCGGGAGCGGGAACTCGACCAGGATGCCCTGCACGTCAGCGTCGGCGTTGAGGTCTTCGATGGCGTGGCGCAGATCCACATCGTTGATGTCTTCGGCAAGCTCGATATGGCGCGCTTCCATCCCCAATGAGAGTGCGGCGCGACGCAGCGAATTTGTGTATATGCTGGAGGCGGGATCGCGTCCGATGGCGAGGATGGCGAGGGTGGCAGGCCGCTCATGCGCGCGCTGAAACTCAGCGGCGATTGGCTCCAGGTCGGCGCGGACACTCGCCGCGATGATCCGGCCATCCAGGACGCGCGCAGTCATCCACTGCCCCCGTAAATGCTAGAGCTTCATCTTCGCGCGCACCGTAGCCAGCGCGCGCTCGCGCAACTCAGCCGCATGCGCTTCCAGCGTTGCCACACGCTTCCGCGCCTCGCCAGCTACCTGTTCGTCGCGCAGCAGGACGACGTTCGCCATTACGTTCAGCCCCGCCGCGCGCACTGCCGCCTCGCCCAGCAGCGCGGCGCAGCCAGCGTCGCTCGCCACTGTGGGATTACCTATCTCGGCAATCTCATCCGCAAGACGCAACACATCGCAGCCACGCTCCATGATCTGCAACGGCGGCTGCATCGCCGACACAAGTGACGCCTGTATTGCCTCGTCACGTGCGCGCCGCTCGTCCTCGCTGGCCTTAGGCAGCGCGTAGGCTGCCGCGACGCCACCATATGCCTGTGCGTCTTCGTCCACCAGCGCAAGCAACTCGTTTCGCAGGCTTTGTGTCTCCCGCAGGACTCTCTTCGCGCGCTCCTCGACGGCAGCGTACTTCGGCCGACCCACCGTCAACTGCGCCACCATCTCGGCCAGCGCGGCGGCCAATGCGCCCACGAGCGCGCTCGCCGCGCCACCGCCAGGCGTCGGAGCGCTCGACCCCAGGGCATCGAGAAATTGCTCCAGGCCGCGCGTCTCGCTCATGTGGCCCTCCTTCGTCATCGGGGCCACTGATCGGCGTCGCACGGCCTCCAACGTCCGGCATTGTATCATGCGCCGTGATATGCCATTGGTCTTCTAAAGACTGGCCAGATCAACTCGGCGCGATAAGATGAGAGCGCCAACTGGCGGAAGCGCGCCGATTAGACAGAAGCGGATAGAGCATATGAGCGAGGACGCCGCGCCGGTACACCTCGAGACCATCGAGCGCGTGGCCTGGGTCTATGAGCGGCTGGCTGAGGCGTATGGCTTGCCCGAGTGGCGCCCCAACGGCGATCCGCTCGGCGAGCTAGTCGCCACCGTACTCTCGCAGCATACCTCCGACGTGAACTCGGAACGCGCCTATAAGCAATTGCGGGAGCGCTTCCCGACGTGGGAAGAGGCGCGTGACGCTCCAGTGGAGGAAGTCGCCGACGCGATTCGCTCCGGCGGCCTGGCAGAGGTCAAGGCTGAACGCATTCAGGACATCTTGCGCCTGTTGACTGAGCGGCTGGGCGATGCGCCGCTGACACTTGATTTCCTGGCGGCGCTGCCAATGGAGGAGGCCGACACGTACCTGCGCGCGCTGCCAGGCGTCGGGCCGAAGACGGCGGCCTGTGTCCTGCTCTTCGCGCTGGGCAAGCCAGCGTTCCCGGTGGATACGCACGTCTGGCGCGTGACGCGCCGCCTGGGACTGATTGGCGCGAAGGTGAGCGCCGACGCGGCGCATATTGCCCTTGAGCGCATGATTCCACCCGCCTGGCGCTACCCCATGCACATCAACCTCATCCGCCATGGACGGCGCATCTGCACGGCGCAGCGTCCCGCATGCGAGCTCTGTCCACTACGCGCGGGCTGCGCATACTATTGGGAGGTAGTTGCTCAGGCGGATGGTGATTGAGAACGGGGATATGAAGCCATCGCCGTTTCTGTGCGTCGCGGCATGACACGAATGGCTACTACGTGGGGCGTCACTTCCGCCGCCGGGTGTAGCGTTGAGAACAGCACGCATGATGTGCGCTGTGAACCATGTGACAAGGACAGGAGGATCGCATGACTGGCCGGATGATCGAGTTCGACTCCAATGGACCGGCTGCGCCGGGCTATCTGGCGACGCCGGAAAGCGGCGCGGGGCCAGGAGTCGTCGTGCTGCATGAGTGGTGGGGACTGACGGAGCCATTTCGAGATGTCTGCGACAAGCTCGCGGCAGCAGGCTTCGTCGCGCTCGCCCCCGACCTCTATCGCGCCAAGACGACGGACTCCGCCGAGGAAGCGGAAGCGTTGAGCGGGGCGCTGGACCAGAAGGTTGAGCAGTGGCGAGGCGACATCGCCGGCGCCATGCGTTTCCTGCGCCAAAAAGGCGCGACCATCCCGGCGGACGGGCGTGGCGCGTTCGGCCTTCTCGCGTTCTCGCTGGGAGGCGCCTACGCGCTGGATATGTCCGTCACGGCGCCCGACGAGGTCGCCGCCGTCGTGAGCTATTACGCTACATACCCTGGCCTGGACTATCGTCGCGCGAAGGCCGCCTATCTCTTCCACTTCGCGGAACACGACCAGTATGAGTCTGCGGAGGGGGCCGCCAGGATGGAGCAAGAACTCAAGGCGGCGGGCAAGACGGTCACTGTCTACACCTATCCTGGGACCAAGCACGGGTTCGTCGGATTCAACCACCCAGACGCCTACGACGCCGACGCCACCGCGCTAGCATGGGAGCGTACCCTCGCCTTCCTGAACGCCGAGTTGCGCCGGTAGGATCGCCGGAGGAGGACTGATGGACAGCTTGTGGACCACCGCGCTCTGGAAGCAGTTTGGCGCGGCCATCGACATGCTCGACAAAGCCGTCATCGTCTGTCCCGATGAATTGTGGCAGGCGCGCCTGTGGGATGATCCACCGCCACCGTGGTTCCCCTCACAGTTCGCGGAGTTCTGGTACGTGACCTTTCACACGATTGTCTGGCTCGACCTCTATCTCTCCGGCGCGCCAGAAGAGGAGTTCGCACCTCCGGCTCCTTTTGCGCAGGGAGTACTCGATTCCGCCGAGGCGGCGCCTGCACAGCCCTATACCAAGGACGAGTTGCGCGCCTATCTCGCAGCAGTGCGGCAGAAATGCCGCGCGACCATCGAGGCGTTGACGGACGAGCAGGCGCGCCGTCCCGTCGAGTATCCCTGGTCCGAGGGGCAGCCGATTAGCTTTCTGGAGCTGCAATTCTACAGCCTGCGTCACGTCCAGGGACATGCCGCCGAACTGAGTCTTTTCCTCGGTCAGCATAGCATCCAGATTGACGCCTGGGCGACACGCGCGCAGGATGATCCCGGCGGCAGCCAGTAAGGGCTGGCAGTGGCGAGCTTCGGCTTACATGGGCAATTGCCCTTGACACGCCACTGGGCATCACCTATGCTCACGGCACTAGGCGCATCTGCAGCGAACAACGTGGCTCGCTTGCGCGCTTGGTGACTGTGGGAAGCAGGCGATCCCTTGTCGGGCACAGAACTGATCCTGCGTCTTCTTGGCGCGGTCGTCGTGGCGTACCTGCTCGGTGGCGTGCCGACCGGGGTCCTTGTCGGCAAGATCTATGGCGTCGATCCGCGTGAGGGCGGCAGCGGCAAGACCGGCACGACCAATGTGCTGCGTACGCTTGGGACCCGCGCGGCGATCTTAGTGCTGGTGGGCGATCTGCTCAAAGGCGTGATCGCGGTGTTGCTCGCGCGTTACGTTTTCTTCAATCCCGCGCTCTTTCATGTGACGTCGACCGCAGCGGCGCAGACGCTTCAGAACTGGCGACCGTGGGCGGAGGCGCTGGCGGGCCTCGCGGCGGTGCTTGGCCATACCTTTTCGCCCTACATCGGTTTCAAAGGTGGACGTGGTGTGGCGACCGGCGGCGGCGCGCTGCTGGTCATCTCGCCACTGGGCGTGCTCGCCGGCCTGATTGTTTTCGCGCTGATCGTCTGGCGCACGCGCTACGTCTCGCTCGGCTCGATCCTGGGCGCGACGACCGCGATCATCGTCGAAGGCATTCTCTTTTTCACGGGCCACGCGCCGCTGGCGTATCTGCTTTTCGTACTGGTTGGCGGGCTGACGGTCATCTACCTGCACAAAGACAATATCCAGCGACTGCGCGATGGAACCGAGCGCAAAGTAAACTTGCCAGGAGCGCCAGCCAGCGCCTGAGCAGGCGACGAATCTCGGCGCGCGCTGGCCTTACTCAGCGGGAGGAGGCCCAGCCGTCATGAGGAACTTCCACCCGCCGCGTATGTACTCCACCGCCGAGAGGATGGTCCAGAGCACGGCCAGCAGCAAGACCGCATCGGATAGCGTCAGCAGATAATCCGCAAACGTGTCTGGTGGGGCGCCCGTACTGAGGCCGAGGGGGAAGGCCGTCGCGCCGCCCAGACCGCTCGCCAGCAGGATGCCGCCGGTGCTGAGTAGCGTCAGGAAGGTTTTCTGCTTGCCCCAGCGCCCAGCAGGGATGACGACGCCATCCGCCGCCGCCAGCGAGCGCAGGCCCGAGACGACGAACTCGCGCGCGACGATCACGATGGCGATCCAGGCGGGTACGCGGGCTACCTGGACGAGCGCGATCAAGATCGAACAGACGAAGACCTTGTCCGCCGCGAGGTCGAGGAAGACACCCAGGCGCGTGACGAGGTTGTAGCGCCGCGCGATGCGTCCATCCACGGTGTCGCTAACGGCGGTGAAGAAGTACAGTACGGTGGCTGCGAGATATGACGCAGGGGTGTTGATGAGGATGAGGACGATCACCGGGATCGTCAGGATGAGCCGCGCCAGGCTCAGGATGTTGGGAACGTAGCGCACAGCATCACACTACTTCCTGACGCTCGCCGAACGTGCAGACGGCCCAGGCAGGCCAATGGGAGCGTATGGCTCAGTGTAGGCGCCAACCGCGCTCCGCCGCAAGTAGCCACAGGAAAGCGAGCTGAATGTGCGAGCGTAAGGGTGGCGCGCCATCCTTGTCAGGCGAACATTCTCCGGGTTCCTCTGTCGCTGCGCCTATACATGAGACATAATCAGATGGGCTAGCCGCATAGACGATAGGAGCGCATACTGACTCGCGGAGGAGGTGATGCGAGTTATGGCTCTTGCGCGCCTTTCCACTTCACTAAACGCCCTCTTTGGGCGTGAGCAAGATCTAGCCCGTACACAGGCGCTGCTGCTCCGTCCTGACATCCGGTTGCTCACGCTTACTGGGCCGGGAGGAGTAGGGAAAACCCGTCTCGCCATCGCTCTCGCGAGCGCTGTGCGCGAACGCTACCGTGATGGCGTCGCCTTTGTACGCCTGGAG
>DATAOM010000371.1:0-13833 GCA_036265775.1 Ktedonobacterales bacterium
GCCAGTTGACGGTCGATGTCGTCCGTGCCGGGCGCGCCGATCTCTGGCAGGGTACCGGAGGCGGTTAGCTCGTCGAGGGCGTCCGCGCGCGCCTGCATCTGCAGGACACGATCCTGGGCCCTCTGGACGGCGAGATTGACGTCCGACATCTCCTCGGAGATGCCCGTCGCAGCCTCTTGAATCTTGACCTGTGCCTGCGCCGCGCCGTACTGCGCCTTCACCATTTCCTTCTGCGTGCGGAAGGACTCGACGCGCGCGGAGAGACGCTGCTCCATCTCGACGAACTTGGCCTGCTGCGCCTTGAGTTGCTCGATCTGCTGGTCGAAGGTGGTGATCTGCGCCTGCAAGCCCTGCTTGCGCTCCAGCGCCACCCGCGCCAGATCTTCACGATTTTGTCCTAGGGCCAGGCGCGCCTGCTGGTCGAGTTTATCCACCTGCGCGTTGATCTGCGCCTGTTGCAGTTCCAGCCGCTTCTCGTTCATCGTCACGTCGACGATGCTCTTGCGTAGCTGCTGGAGCTGCTCGAGCTGTTTCTGGTAGGAGTAGTCGAGCGTCTGGCCAGGATCTTCCGCCTGGTCGAGGAAGGCGCTCATCTTCGTTTTGATGAAGTTGCTGAACCGGGAAAAGACACCCACCATGCGCCTCCTTCAGGCTGCGGCGTCGCGTCCGTACTGCTCGCGCTACGTGTCTCGCGCTACTGCCGAATCAAGTGTAACAACTCATCGCGGCGCGCTTCCATCTCCTCCTTGGTGTCCGCCTCGACGTTCAGCCGGATCAGCGGCTCGGTGTTGGATGAGCGGACGTTGGCCCACCAGGTCGGGAAGCTGATCGTCACGCCATCGAGATGGTCGATCTGCGCGCCGAGCGCCTTGTAGTGGTCCTCGATGGCCTGCTCGCGTCCTTTCTGATCGGCGACATGGCTGTTGATCTCGCCGCTGCGGAAGCGCGTGTCAATCGTGGCGATCAGCTCTGAGACCGTGTGACCGCTCTGGCTGACCAGTTCCAGCACGATCAGGAAGGCGATCAGACCGGAGTCGGCGTACCAGTTGTCGCGGAAGTAGAAGTGTCCGGAGTGCTCGCCGCCGAAGATCGCGTTCTCCTGGCGCATCGTCGCCTTGATGAACGAGTGGCCCACGCGCGTGCGTATCGCGCGGCCACCCTCACGCTCGATCAACTCTGGTACGGAGCGCGAGCAGATCAGGTTGTAGAGAATCGTGGAGCCTGGATGCTTGCGCAAGAGACTGCGCGCGACCAGCGCCGTCACCATGTCGCCGCCGAGCAGATGGCCCTTCTCATCTATGAGGAACATGCGATCCGCGTCGCCGTCGAAGGCGATGCCCATGTCGCAGTGCTGCTCCGGCACAGTACGGCGCAAGACCTCAGTGTTCTCCGGCTCGATGGGGCTGGCGGGATGGTTGGGGAACGTGCCGTCTAGCTCGAAGTAGAGGGGGACGAGCTGGCAGGGCAGCTTTTTGAAGACGCGCGGAATGACCATGCCGGCCATGCCGTTGCCGGCGTCCACCGCGATCTTGTAAGGCTTGACCTTGCTCACATCGATGAAGGAGAGACAGTGGTCCACGAAGTCGTCGGTCACGTCGCGCTTGATGATCTGGCCCTGGCGCGCAGGCGAGGCGAACTGGCCGGAGAGCACGATGTCGCGGATGGCGTCACCGCCGGTCTCCGACGAGATGGGAATCGCCTCCTGGCGGCACATCTTGATGCCGTTGTACTGGCCTGGGTTGTGCGAGGCAGTAATCATCACCCCTGCAGGATAGCCGAACTTGCCGACGGCGAAGTAGAGTTCGTCGGTCGTCGTCAGCCCCAGATCGATGGCATCCGCCCCTTGCTCGGTTACGCCGCGCATGATCGCCGCTGCGATGGCGGGCGAGGAGACGCGCATGTCGCGTCCAACCGCGACCTCGTTGACGCCGAGGTGCTGCACGAAGGCGCGCCCGATGCGATAGGCGGTGTCCTCGTTCAACTCGGTGGGGTAGACTCCGCGCACGTCATAGGCTTTGAAGATGTTCGGGTCGATCTGGGATGGCGAACTCATAGCTACTCCTTTGCCGAGACGCTGAGAAACATACCACTAGAAGCGTGGCATCAGCAGGAGACCCCGTCCAAGGATCTCGCCAATAAAGATGAACGCGACGCAGAGATAAAGCATCCCCGTCGCCGACTGGAACGAGCGCTCGCGCGTCAGGCGCAGGGCGAGATACCCCAGGACTAGCGGCGCCGCGAACCCCATGAGATATTGAAGCCACACAAACGCGCTGGTATCCAGTGGCGCCTGGCGAACTTCCGTGGGCTGCTGGCCTGCGGTCCCGGTGGGCTGCGGCGTCGGCGTGGTGATGACGATACCGCCACTGCCCTTATCAATGATGCTGGTGCCCGGCGAGAGCGCCACGCCGGGGTCGTGTAGCTTCAGCGTGCTTGGCCCCAGCAGCAGCGCGCAGGCGAAAGCAGTAACCAGCGCCACCAGCGTCAGCGTCGTCGAGAACTCAAGCGGCCTGCCGGAGGCGGTCGGCGTATTGAGATACCAGTGGCCGAGCAGCATCGCCGTCATGATGCCGCCGAGCGCCAGCGCGCCAGCCAGCAGCGCTACGACGACCAGCGCGCCGCCTAACCGGGTATCGGCCAGCGTGCGGTAGGCCATGCCGACAACAAAGACCGTCGCCAAACCGACGAGTGAGCCGATGGCGCCGACGAGGAAGCGCAGCAGCCGCACGCGTGGAATCAGGTCATCCACTGGCGCGGCGACGGGAGCCTCCTCGTCGTCGGGAGTGGAGACGGCCTTCTTGCGCGCGTTGGGTGAGGAGGTCGGATCGAGCCAGAGCAGGACGTTCCAGGGGATCATCAGCAGCGAGAAGGTGAGGACGAGCGGCCCCTGCCAGCGCAGCCAGGCGCTATCGAGGACGATGTTGCTGACGAGTTCTGGCGTGGCGAAGTTGTTCATCGCCAGCAGCGTCAAAAGGGCGAAGAAGAGGTAGAGTCCGCCCTGAAAGAGAATGAAGCCGCGGCTGCTGTCCCCGCGCACGTCCAGAACGAACAAGGTGACGAAGGAGCCAACAGTCAGCTCTAGCAGGACGATGAACATGGCGATCTGGAGGGCAACGAACATAGCGCCTCTATGTGAATGAGTGAGGGGACGATCAATGGCGGAAAAATCGAGCGCAGCGTCGTTTCGGCGAGCACGCGTCTCACTACAGATTATAGCGCGCCGCGCCGTATCCCGCAGCGCTTACGCCAAAGCATCCCAACGATTTCAGTCGCGCTCAAGGCAGCGCGCTCAATGTGGCCGAATCGCCTGAAGCCTATGGTAAGATCGTGAAGGAACCGGTGATGTTGACGCTCATCAAATCGAAGTCTCGAATAATGGGAGTTGGTGATGAACGCATTTCTGCTCTTCGTGCACATCCTTGGCGGAATTGGGTTGTTCATCGGCGGGATGTGTGAGCTCGTTGGACTGCGGTTCCTCCTTCGGGCCAGGAGCGTCGAGTTTTTGCGGGCGGGGACTGCGCTCAGCCGGCTCGCGCTCGTAGTTGATCCCCTTAGCAGCCTGGCCGTCGTCGTCACCGGATTGTATTTCGTTATCACCGCGTGGGGCTGGTCCGTGGCCTGGATCAATGTCGCGCTGGCCAGCTTCGCCCTGATCACCCTCCTGGCGCCGGCCTTGCAGGGGCGGCGCTTCCTGGCGATTCAACGCGCGGTCGCCCGTACACCAGATGGGCCTGTGCCAGAAGATCTGCGAAGGCTCATCCAGGACCCGGTGCTGCGGGTCTCGGTCCAATCAGTGCTACCCCTTGCGACTGGACTTCTCGCCTTGATGGCGCTAAAACCCATGCTGGTCGAGTCAGTGCTCATCATGGGGATCGCCTTGCTGCTCGGTATTGCTTCGGCGCTTCCCAACTGGGGAAACACTCCTCATCCTCTTCAGACCCCTGCTTCAAGCAAAGGGAATACACTCGGCTAGCCCGCCGGCCATCCCGAAGTCAGAGACTTGAGTGTCAGCAAATGAGCCAAAGCCATTCGCGAGTGCCTACGCCATGCGTACTGGCATTGTTGCGCGGTCCGACGCCTTCTGCTACACTGCTCGCGTTCTTGCCTAACATCTCCGACCATCTCTGACCACCTCCAACCAAGGACGGCATAGCAATCGAGGCGCGGCGCATATGTGGAGCGCGTATTACGACGCCAATCCAGCGCGGGCGTGGAGCACACGCCTGTTAGGAGCCTTCTCACGGCGAGCCTACTACGGGCCGCTGGCGCCGTTTCGCGCCCGTTCCATTCCCTCCGGCGCGCTGCCCGGACGGCGCTGGGTGCGTGTGCGCAACGCGCTCGCTGGTGTCTCCGACGACGATCTGAATCTCATCCACCTCGCGGCCAGCCCGCGCGTCTCGCCGATGGCTGCTCCGCGCAGGCGGCGCACGTTCCTGGGGCGCGAAGTCGTGGGCGAGGTCGCAGAAATAGGGCCAGATGTCGAGTTCCTGCGTATCGGCGACCGCGTCGTCTATCAGACGGATCAGTGCTGCGCGACGGAGAACGTCGAGCCGCCGTGCGCGCAGTGCGCAGCCGGGAACTACACGCTCTGCGAGAACCGCTACCTGCCCGGTCCGGAGCCGGTCGGTGGCGGCTGGAGCGATGAGATGGTCCTCCACGAACGCCAGCTCTTCCTCGTACCTGATCAGTTGAGCGACGAACAGGCCGCGCTCATCGCGCCGACCGCCTCCGCGCTGCACGCGATCCTGCGCAACCAGCCACCGCCAGGGGGACAGGCGCTGGTGATCGGTGGTGGGGCCAGCGGGTTGCTCTTAATCCAGGCGCTGCGGGCGCTGCAACCCAACAGCGCGATCACGGTGCGGCCTACGCACGGCTTCCAGGTGGGCTTCGCCACGCAAAGTGGCGCGACGAACATCCTGGAGAGCGAGGATGGCGCGGCGGCGGCGCATATCAGCGGGGCGAAGTATTTCAAGACGCGGCTCGGCGCGGAGCTACTGGTGGGTGGCTTCGACGTGGTCTACGACTCGCTCGGCTCCGCCAACTCGCTCCAGCATGCGCTGCGTTGGACGCGTGAGGGCGGGACCGTCGTGCTGGTGGGACGGCGGCTCGCGCCGGTGGACGCCGATCTCACGCCACTGTGGCACCGCGAGATCACGCTGGCGGGCGTGCAGGCGCATGGTACGGAGAACTGGCCTGGTGGGCTGGGGCCGAGCGGCTGGGGCGTGGATGGCGGGCGCGTCTCCAGCTTCGCGCTGGCGGCGGCGATGCTGCGCGACCGGCGCATCGCGCCCGAACGGCTGATTACGCATCGATTCCCGCTACGGGAAGTGCGGCGCGCGGTAGCGACGGCGCAGGACGAGGCAACGCATCGCGCGGTCAAGATCGTGCTCGATATGCGCGCGATGTCGGACTATGCGCGCGAGGGTGTCCAGTCGCAGGCGCAGGAAGTCGCAGGCTAGCGGTTCCTTAGGCGGCGTCCGCTCTTCACTCTCGCCAATCATGCGCTCTATCAGAGCCAGCTCTAATAAGTTACAGTCTGATATAGGCTTGTCGTGTCGCCTCTCTCGTTCCTGCCTGTCCGCTATTTCCAATTCATAATGCGCTCTTCTTGTGACGGCTCCACAGCCAATAAACGTCTTGACGGAATAAAGGAGAGCGCCATGCGCGTCCGCCTGCCTGCCGTCTCCTGGCGGATCGCCGCCAGCGTCGTGCTCAGTCTGGTCTTCGTCGTCGCCTCGCTCGGCGTCGTGGGAGCAGGGTCCTCGACCAGCAACCGCGCCGCGAGCAAGCCTGTGCAAATCGCCGCCAGCGGTCGAGGTGTCGCGCCGATGAAGGGGATTGTTGATCTCGCCAAGCTGCCGACGGTCAAAGCTGGCGCACAGCCGACGATCCAGGCGGCTCCGCAGCAGCGTCTCGACCCACTGACGCCAGCGCAGCGCACGGCCTATGAGGCTGGCCTCAAGCACGCGACCAACCTACCGAGCGCGAGCGCTGGAGCGCCGCTGCCACAGGCGAAGATGAGCCCGAACTTTATCGGTGGGAGCAAGATTCCACTGCTGACCAAGAATGTGGATGGGCTGAGCAGCGTGGAAGCTGGAGCTCCGTTCGTCGTCGCAAGTCCAGCCATCGCCACGGATCTCAGCTATGTGATGGAGGGAGTGAGCGAATCCTTTGCCATCTATCGCGCCTCTGATGGCTCGCGCGCCTTCGGCCCCTATCTGGAGAGCTCGTTCTTCGCTCCAGTTTTTCATAGCAGCGATCTGTATGGCAACACGCTGATGGACTACGACGTCATGCGTGATCGCTGGATCGTCGTCGCGATGGAAGGCTCATCGATCCCTGGCACCCCCTACTATCTGGATATTGCAGTGAGCACGTCCACCGCGCCGAACCAGCCAGCGCCTGGCGGGCAGTACCATGAATACCAGATTCCAATGGACTTGCGTGGCGCGGGGAGTAACTGCTACGGCGTGCGACTCGGCGTCGAATACTACTCGCTCACCATTACCTGCAGCTTCAATATCGGCAACGATATCGGCGGCAATAACACGATCGTGATTGACAAGGCGCCATTGCTGACGGGCGCTTCCGCCAGCTACACGCTCTATCAGGACGTCATGCTCGACAACGGCCATGTCGCCTTCGCCATCAGCCCTGCGATCGAGGATGGCGTGCAGGACGCCGAGTATCTCGTTGCCAGCGAGGCAGGCTGGGGTGGGCCGTTTACCAAGATCACGCTGTGCGCACTAACGAACCTGCGCAATATCGCGACGACTGCCCCAACCTATACGTGTGGCGTAGTGGATCTGGGCGTCTCCTATTCCGATCCGGTCGCCCCGCGCCAGCCTGGGGGCACGCTCTCAATGTATGCTGGCGCATTTGGGACAAATGAGATGTATTTCAAGGCGGGTCGCCTCTACTTTGCGCTGACGACGGCGATCACCGGACCACGCGATGGCATCCTGTGGGCGGAGCTCCAGCCGCAACTCACGACGCAAGCCGCGCATAACCCTCAGTGGATCAATGGCGCTGATTATGTGCAGACGGGCATGTTCTATTTCTCCGATCCCAACACCGATGTCTACGTGCCAACGGTGATGGGGACGGACGAGAATGACATGAGCCTGGTCTTCAACTACAGCGGCAACGCCACTAGTGGCCTCTATCCAAGCATCGGGTTCACTGGGCGCAAGGTCAGCGATGCGCCTGGGACCATGGGGCAGGGAGGGGCCAGTGCAACCGCCGCCTCGGGTCTGAACAACGGAGGCAATTGGGGCGGCTATGCCGGCTGCGCTATCCCGCTGAACTCGGTGACGCGCGGGTCCGTCTGGTGCGCCTACGAATATGCTGTCAGCAATGCCTGGAAGACGCGCCTCATGGCATTGCGCCTGGAATAGCGGCGGGGTCTTTTCATCGGGTAACGCCAAGGGGAGTGGTCATCCGCTCCCCTGTTCTCTCTTGGCGGCGTAACACTGAAGTGACAGCGCCTCACCCCGCGTCAGGGTATCCTGGCTGTCTCACTCTTGAGAACTGAATCATGCGTGGCTTATGTGAGCAGGTGGAGCGCCGATGCGTAGAAGTAGACGACAATCGCGGCGAAGAGGAGGCTATCGGCGCGGTCGAGCACGCCACCGTGGCCGGGGAAGATATTGCCGCTGTCTTTCACTTTCGCGCCGCGCTTGAGCAGCGATTCCGCCAGATCGCCCACCGTTCCGAAGGCGCAGATCAACACGCCGAGCAGCAGCGCATGGTACCAGGGCAGATGGAACCGGATGGCAGGCGCGAGAATGAGATCGGCGACGTAGGTGATGACGAAGACGGTGATGACGGACATGACCAGGCCGCCTGCGAAACCTTCCCAGGTCTTGGCGGGGCTGACCTTGGGGGCGAGCTTCGTCTTGCCGAAGTAGTGTCCTGTCAGGTACGCCGCCGAGTCATTCGCCCAGATTGTCAGCAGCAGCACGAGCACCCACCAGAAGCCGCGCGCCTGGAGGCCGATCCCCTGACCGCGCGTGAGGAGCAGGAGCGCCAGCGGCCACGCCAGATAGAACGGGATGGCGACGGTCAAGGCCCAATCGATCACGGTGCGATCACTGGCCGGGCGCACGATGATGAGCCAGACGAACGCGCCCACCATCAGAGCACTGAACGAGACCTCGATCAGGATGTCGCGGTAGTTGAGGATGGGCGGCGTCGAGGAGACGAGAAAGAGCAGGCCGATGATCGTGGCCAGGATGATGAGTGGACGCCAGCCGACGTTGATGAACATCGCGCGCAGCTCAAACATCCCACCCAGGAGCACCAGGATCACGGCGGCGAAGGCGAACCAGCCACCCAGCCAGATCACCCCAATGACCAGTGGGATGAGTATGACGGCGGACAACACACGCTGTCGCAGGCTGGTCAGCCACCCTGTGCGCGATCGCGCTGTGGAGGCTGCGGGCGCATCGCTTTCCACGGGATCAGCCGCGCCTTTCGCTGAAAACTCAATGCGCGTGGTACACGACAACGGCGTCGAGGCGGTTATCACTAGCGCCTATGATACGCTTTTTACCACACGTTCTGGTCTTAATGGCGTCGGCATCGTACTCGCGGGCTTCACCGTGACAACCTCCGCCGGCGCCTGTTCCTCTATCTTACCAAAGCGGCGCTTGCGTGTCGCGTAGGCATCGAGCGCCGCGACAAAATCGTCGTGATCGAAATCGGGCCAGAGGGTGGGCGTGGAATAATACTCGGAGTAGGCCGCCTGCCAGACCAGATAATTGCTCAGGCGCATCTCCCCGCCGGTGCGGATGATGAGGTCGGGGTCGGGGAGGTCGCGGGTGTAGAGATGATGGTTGATGAGGTCCTCGGTGATCTCGTCGGGCGCGACGCCGGTGGCGACGATCTCGCGCACGGCGTCCACGATCTCGGCGCGCCCGCCGTAATTGAAGCAGACGTTGAGGTCGAGCTTGGTGTTGTCGCGCGTGAGGGTCATCATGTGCGCAATGGCCTTGCGCACGTCGGGCGAGAGGCCGTCGAGCCGTCCGATATGGCGCAGGCGCACGCCGTTTTGGTGCAACTGGTCCACATCACTGCGAACGGTCTGCCAGAAGAGGTTCATCAGCGCGCCGACCTCTTCCTGCGGACGCCCCCAGTTCTCGGTCGAGAAGGCATAGACGGTCAGCATGGGAACGCGATACCGGTCGCAGAGACGCACGACCCGGCGCAACGCCTCGACCCCGGCAGGATGCCCCAGCGAGCGTGGCAAACCCCGTCGTGTCGCCCAGCGCCCGTTGCCATCCATGATGATGGCGATATGTTGCGGCACGGCGCGCCCATCATGGTAGGTCAGGCGGCTCTGCTCCGCGCGGCGCTCGGCCTCCCAGGCGCGCGCGCCACCATCGATGGCGCTGTTGATGACTGTCCACAGACTACGAATACGTCCCATTGCCATGTCTGCCCCGCTGATCCTCGCCGGAGTACGGCGATCAAATCTCCATAATCTCACGCTCTTTGGCCTGCCCCACCTGATCCAGCTCGGCGATCTCCCGGTCGGTCAGCTTCTGCAGGCGGTCTGTCTCCTGTTTGAGGTCATCCGCTGTGATCTCTTTGCTCTTCTCCTGCGCGCGCAGGTGATCGTGCGCGTCGCGGCGGATGTTGCGCACCGCCACCTTGGCCTCATCGAGCTTCTTATGTGTCTGCTTGACGAGGTCGCGGCGGCGCTCCTCGGTGAGCGGCGGCAGCGCCAGGCGGATGACCGTGCCATCGTTGGTCGGGTTGATGCCGATGTCGCTCTTCTGGATGGCCTTCTCGATGTCGGGAAGCGCCTTTTTATCCCACGGCTGGATCGTCAGCGTGCGCGCGTCGGTAGCGTGGATGCCAGCGATCTGCAGCAGCGGCGTTGGCGTGCCGTAATACTCGACCATCAGCCGCTCGACGAGCGCGGGCGAGGCCCTGCCAGTGCGAATGCTTTGCAGGTCGCGTTGCAGCGCCTCGACAGCCTTCTTCATGCGACGTTCAGCGTCAACATATGGGTCGTCCGCCATATCGTTTCGCTCCTTTACCTCGCTGTGTCAGTCGCTTACCTATCCGCCCCAGAGTCGGCCCAACGATACTCCGCGCCGTCAGGGAGATCGCGCACAAGCGTGCCGGTCGATTCGCCGCGCGCGACCCGGGCGATGTTGCCCGGCGCGAACATGTTACAGACGACGATGGGCAGGTTGTTCTCACGGCAGAGCGAGAGCGCCGCGCCGTCCATGATCGCCAGGCCCATCGTGAGCGCGCGCATGTAGCTGACCTCGGCGAAGCGCCGCGCCTGCGGGTTTTTGACTGGGTCGGCGTCGTAGACGCCATCCACCTTGGTCGCCTTAATCAGTACGTCGCAATGTAACTCGACCGCGCGCAAGGCCGCCGCCGTATCGGTCGTGAAGAACGGATTGCCGGTGCCCGCCGCCAGGATGACGACGCGGCCCTTCTCCAGGTGGCGGATCGCGCGGCGGCGGATGAACGGCTCCGCAACTGATTGCATCGGGATGCCGGTCTGCACACGGGTGATGAGTCCCGCCGTCTCCAGCGCGTCTTGCAGCGCCAGCGCGTTCATGACGGTGGCGAGCATGCCCATGTAGTCGGCCTGCGCGCGGTCCACGCCGGTGGCGGCGGCGGTCTTGCCCCGCAGGAAGTTGCCGCCGCCGATGACGATAGCGACCTGCGCGCCCAGCGCATGGACCTGCGCCACCTCGTCGGCCATGTACTGGAGGACGGCGGTATCGATGCCAAAGCCCTGCTCGCCCATCAGGGCCTCGCCGCTGAGCTTGAGCAGGAGGCGTTCGTATGTGAGCGCCGGTGTCATGCCGTATCCCCCATGACCGTCTGGTCTCGTTTAGTCCTCGCCGAGCGCGAAGCGCGCGAAGCGCCGCACGACGACGTTCTCGCCGGTCTTACGGATCACATCGTCCACGAGTTTGCTGACGGTGACCTTCTCATCCTTTACCCAGGGCTGCTCAAGCAGCACCTGCTCGGCGAGCTGCTTCTTGAGCTTGCCTTCGACGATCTGCGCGCGCAGCTTCTCTGGGCGCTTGAGGACCTCGGGGTCCTGCGCCAGTTGCTCGCGCGTGGCGTTCATCTGCTCTTCGGGAATATCGCTGAAGGCGACGTATTTCGGGTTCGTGCCGGCGATCTGCAGCGCCAGCTCGCGTGTCAGCGTCTTGAAGTCCTCGCTGCGCGCGACGAAATCGGTGCTGCAATTGACCTCCAGCAGCACGCCGAGGTTGCCGCCGTGGTGAATATAGGAGGTGATCAGCCCTTCGCGCGTCTCGCGCTCAGCCGTCTTCATCTTCTCGGCGCGCGCCTGCCCCTTCTCTTCGAGCGCCTTGATCGCCTCGTCGAGCGTTTTGGCGCTGGCGAGGGCGTTGCGGCAGTCGGCGAAGCCCGCTCCGGTCAGCTCACGCAGTTTGGCGACATCTTTCGCAGTGAATTCCATACCGTGTCATCGCTCCTAACGTACCCGGCTGAGCGCGTCGCAAAGGCCCATACATTGCCCGGCGTACGAATGATTCAGCCGAATCATACTACCACGAGACCCAATACCCACGCCCGCACTCAAGTGCTTGAGAAGGCGCAAGCGATCTCGTTTCAGACAGACAAACGCGCGGCGCGAGAGAGTGCGCCGCGCAGTAATACTCACCGAAAATAGCTACGCCTGCTCGCCCTCGTCGCTGGCGACGGCGACCGGCTCCGGCGTCACTTCCGGGGTTGCTTCCGGCTCGCCGCCGAAGTCCTCCACCGTGACCGGCGCGTCGGTCATCTCGACCGCGTCCTCCTCGGCGCTGACGGCGTCCTTGCGGCGCGCCTCGGCCTGGGCGCGCCCCTCGATGGCGGCGTCGGCGATGCGCGCGCAGAGGAAGCGCACAGAACGGATGGCGTCGTCGTTGGCCGGGATGGGGATATCCATCTCGTCGGGATCGGTGTTGGTATCCGCCAGCGCTATCACCGGAATCTCGAGGCGGCGCGCTTCCAGAACGGCGGTGTGCTCCTTCTTGGTGTCCACCACGAAGACCGCGCCGGGCAGGCGGGTCATGTTGCGGATGCCGCCAAGCGTGCGGGTCAGCTTCTCCAACTCATCCTCAAGCTGCTGGGCTTCCTTCTTGGGCAGGCGCTCGAACTCGCCGCTCGCCTTGCGCTGCTCAAGCTCTTTCATATACTTGATGCGCGCCTGGATGGTCTTGAAGTTGGTGAGCATGCCGCCGAGCCAGCGCTGATTGACGTAGAACTGGCCGCTGCGCTCGGCCTCTTCCTGGATGGTGGATTGGGCCTGCTTCTTCGTGCCGACGAAAAGAATGGATTCGTGGTTCGCCGTCAGGTTCGAGACGAAGCGACTGGCCTCGTTGAGACGCTTAATCGTCTGCGAGAGGTCGAGGATGTAGATGCCGTTGCGGACGACTGGCTGGCGGGTGTCCTTGTCTTTGAGCAGGAAGGAACGCATCTTGGGGTTCCAGCGCTGCGTCTTGTGGCCGAAGTGGACGGCCGCCTCCATGAGTTGCTGTAACGTTGCGGGTTTTGGCATGTGCTGATAGTGCTCCCTTGTGAATCCTCCGCCCACGGGAACAGCCGCGATGGACGCTTTGCTAGCGCCAGGGATCGGGCCTGGAGTGGGCGTGTGTGCTGTCGTCGCGCGGCTGCCAATTCGAGCGCGCGATCTTGGCTATTCTACCACATAGCGCCCGTTTTGTGATAAACTCTCCGAACGCGCCGTGTGATAGGTCAGACGAGTGATCACGGCGACGGGACACGGGGTAGGCCAGGCCTATCCCGCATTGCCGCGTGTCCGGCAGAAGGAGAGATGCGCCATGCTCCGGTTCTACCTCGAAGTGGCGCGCACGGCGTTCCGGCGGCAACTGGTCTACCGTTGGGCAAATCTCGCGGGACTGGCGACGAACATCTTCTTCGGCGTGATCGTCAGCTACGTCTACATCGCGCTCTTTCAGGCGAACGGTCGGGCGCATGCGGAGGTCAACGGCTTCACTCTGCACGACACGCTGCGCTACATCTGGCTCGTGCAGGCGATGATCATGGTCGTGCTGCCCTTTGGCTGGTTCGATCTCATGCTGACGATCCGCAGCGGCGAGGTGGTCTCGGACCTGAGCAAGCCCAGCGACTTCTTCTGGTACTGGTTCAGCCGCGAGTCCGGACGCAACCTGTACTACCTGCTCTTCCGCTGCATCCCAACTTACCTCGCCGGGATGCTGCTCTTCGGCATCGGCGCGCCCACCGGCTGGGACCACTGGCTGCTCTTCGGCGCGAGCCTGTTCTTCGCGGCGGCGCTCGGCGTCGCTTATCGTTTCCTCTACAACATCATCGCCTTCTGGGTGGTAGAGGCGCGCGCGGCGGGCGGCTTCGCGCAGGTGATCGCGCTCTTCTTCGGTGGGAGCTATGTGCCGGTGGTCTTCTTCCCGCTCTGGCTGCGCGCGCTCAACGCCTTTTTGCCATTCAGCCCGATGTTCAACGTCCCCGCGCAGGTCTTCACCGGCGCGCTGAGTGGCGGCGCGCTGGCGCTCGGCCTGACAAGCCAGGTCGTCTGGGTCGTTATCTTAATTCTGCTCGCGCGGGCCGTCACGGCGCGGGCGCTCACGCGCGTCGTCGTCCAAGGTGGCTGAGGGGAATCCAGCGGGAAGACGATTTGGTAGGGGAGCGGATGTGACCTCACCCCCTGACCCCCTCTCCTGTGGGAGAGGGGGGACCACAGGCGAGACGACTCTCGCCCCGACAGATGGGCTGTCAATTTTCGAGATGGAAAGCTGGTGAGTTCCTATGAGCGCACTGCTGCGTGATCTACGCCTCTATCGTCTGCTGGTG
>DATAOM010000372.1:0-9318 GCA_036265775.1 Ktedonobacterales bacterium
AAGATCATGTCCGCCCCGGCGCGCTTGATGCCGATCAGGCTCTCCAGCGCGCAGCGCCGTAAATCAAGCCAGCCGTTCGCCGCCGCCGCATGCAGCATCGCGTACTCACCGCTGACCTGATACGCAGCCAGCGGCAAATCATATGCCTGGCGCACCGCGCTCAGCACGTCGAGGTAGGGCAGCGCCGGTTTGACCATCAGCATGTCCGCCCCCTCTCCCACGTCGAGCGCGACCTCGCGCAGCGCCTCGCGCCGGTTGGCGGGGTCCATCTGATACTGGCTGCGGTCGCCAAACTGTGGCGGACTCTCGGCGGCCTCGCGGAACGGTCCATAGAACCCGCTGGCGTACTTCGCGGCGTAACTGAGGATCGCCACGTGCTCGAAGCCGTTGGCGTCCAGCCCCGCGCGAATCGCGCCGACCATGCCGTCGATCATGCCGGAGGGCGCGATGATGTCGGCGCCAGCCTCGGCGTGGGTGACGGACGCGCGCGCCAGCAAGTCCAGCGTGAGGTCGTTCATCACGTACCCCTCCGGCAGGCGCGACGTATAGTGCGGCGCGTCCGGCGTGTTGATGATCCCGCAATGGCCGTGATCGGTGTATTCGCAGAAGCACATATCGGAGATCACGACCATCTCCGGCGCGGCGGCCTTGATCGCGCGGATCGCCTGCGGTACGACGCCCTCTGGATCATAGTTGCCGCTGCCGGCGGCGTCCTTCGTCTCCGGCACGCCGAAAAGCATCACCGCCGGGACCCCCAGCGCGGCGATCTGGCCGATCTCGTCGGGCAGGCGATCCACCGACCACTGGGACTGCCCCGGCATCGAGCCGATGGGGCGGCGCTCGTCTCTGCCATAGCGCACGAAGAGCGGATAGATAAAATCCGTAGCGCTCAGCGTCGTCTCGCGCGCCATCAGCCGTATCCCCGGCGAAAGGCGCAGGCGGCGTGGACGCGCGATAGGAAACCGCGCAAGCGTCGTGTCACTTGCCGGCGTGTGCGCACGTTCAGACTCGGTTATCGCCATCGTTCGCCTCCTGTTGTGTCGTTATCGCCTCACGCGCAAAGTACTCAGCTAGGGATTCGACCAGCCCAGCCAGCGTATGCTCCGTGGGAACAGCCGCGACACGCAGGCCCAGCCCTCGCGCCGTTTCCGCCGTGCGCGCGCCAATGCACCCGACGGGAACCCGTGGCAACAGCTCATCGGCTCCGCCCTCATCCAATACACGCCGTCTCAGATTCGTCGCCGCCGAGGAGCTGGTCAGCGTGATCGCGTCAACCTGCTCACGACGCAGTAGCAGCGGGAGATCCACGCCTCCGGACCCGATGACCGTCTGGTACGCGACCACACAGGTCACCGCCGCGCCCTGCGCGCGGAGCGCATCCGACAGCGTCGTCTCCGCCAGCGACGAGAACGGCAGCAGGACACGCGCCTCCGCTGGTGACGTGATGACGTTTGCAAGCGCGGCGCTGGAGAACTCGTCGGGAATGATCTCGGCATCCAGCCCAAGCGTGTCGCGAGCGGCGGTGGCGGTCGCTGGTCCGACGGCGGCGAGGCGCAGGCCATGCAAGATCGTCAGTGGCAATCCCAACTCCGCCAGCCGGCGCGTAACGGCCCACGCCGCGTTCGCGCTCGTCAGCGCAAGCCAGTTGAATGCGCCGCCTTCTGCCGCACGGAGCGCCGCATCAAGGGGCACAGGATCGTCCGGCGGCGCGATGTCTACGCACGGATAGAACACAGGCATCGCTCCCGCCTTTGCGAGCAGAAGCGCGAGCGCGTCGGCCTGATGTGGCGCGCGCGTGACCACGATGGCTTTTCCCTGGAGGCCGCTCATGGCGCCGCCTCCAGCAACTCCCGCGCGCCCTCTTTCAGCGCGTTGCGCGCCAGCCGCTCGCCAAGCCTGCGCGCGCCGTCGAGCGTGACAGCGCCTTTCCCACGCGCGTTCACCTGCCGCGCGCCATCTGGGGCCGTTACGCAGCCATGCAGATGAAGTCGCTCATCCTCGGTCCAGGCGTACGCCGCGACCGGCACGGCGCATCCCCCGCCCAGCCCGGCGAGAAAAGCCCGCTCGGCGGTCACCTGCAGCGCCGTCGGCGCATGATTCAATGGAGCCAGCAGCGCGCGCGACGCTTCCTCGTCACGACACTGGACGGCCAGCGCGCCCTGGCCCGGCGCAGGCAGCAGCGTCTCGAATGAGACGATCTCGCCTGCGACCTCCTCACGCCCCAGCCGCTGGATGCCCGCCAGCGCCAGGAGTATCGCATCGTAGGGGCCGTCGGGATCGAGCGCTTTAGCGATGCGTGTATCCACATTGCCGCGCAGGTCGCGGATGTGGAGATCGGGGCGCATGTGCAGCAATTGCGCACGGCGGCGTGAGCTGCTCGTGCCAACTGTCGCGCCCTGCGGCAGCGTCGCCAGCATATATCCCTCCCGGCTGATGAGCGCGTCGCGCGGGTCAGCGCGTTCGAGAATCGCTCCAATCATTAATCCTGGCGTCGGCGTCGTTGGTAGGTCCTTCAGGCTATGGACCGCCAGATCAATCTCGCCGCGCAGCAGCGCCTCTTCCAGTTCGGCGGTGAAGACGCCCTTGCCGCCGATGGCTGGCAGTGGCGTGTCGAGCGTACGGTCGCCCTGCGTGGTGATGACACGCGTCTGCGCCTCCAGCCCTGGCCAGGCGCGCAGCAGCGCCTCACGCACGTGATCGGTCTGCCAGCGCGCGAGTTTCGAGCCGCGTGTTCCCAGGTAGATTGTTCGCCCTGGATTACTCATCATCCGATCCATTCGCCGAGTCTGCGTCATGCTCCTCCAGCGCGAAGAGCTTTCGTGTGGCGTGGAGGTAGAAGTGATGCTCACCAAGGGCGGCGCGCTCTTTCAGGGTGATGGTTGGGGTGTGCAGCAGTTTGGCGACGATGCGATGCGCCATCTCGCGCACGATCTCCTGCTCACCCTCATCAAGCTCCGGCGCGCGCCGCAACGCTCGTTCGACCTCCGCCTGCACGACCTCCCGTGCCTGCTGGCGTAGCGCGATGATGACTGGCGTCACGCGCCGACTGCGCTCCCAAGCCAGGTACTCCGTCAACTCCTCCTCGATAACCCGCTCAACTCTCTCAATCTCCTCGCGCCGCAAGCTCTGATGATCTGCGACGATCGCCTGGAGGTCGTCAATGTCGTAGAGGCGCAGCCCGGTCAAGCTCCGCACGGCAGGATCAACGGCGCGCGGCACGCTGATGTCAACCACTACAGGGCGCGCATCAGACGCCTCCTGAGCGAAATCTTCGACTCGCAGGAGCAGATGTGGCGCGCGCGTGGCAACGACGACGGCGTGCGCATTCTCCAGCGCGCTCGCGCGCTCGCTCCATGGCGACGCCGCAGCCTGATAGCGCCAGGCAAGAGCACTCGCGCGCTCGTAGGTGCGGCTGACCACATGGAGATCGCTCGCCCCACGCGCCCGCAACGCCTGCATGGCCAGCGCCGCCATCTCGCCCGCGCCGACGACCGCGACCCGCCGTCCCGCCAGGTCGCCCAACTCGCGCGCGACCAACTGCGCTGCCGCGTGACCCACCGAAAGGCTATGGCGCCCAATCGCCGTCTCGCTGCGCGCGCGTTTGCCAGTGTGAAGCGCGGTCGAGAAGAGGCGCGCCAGATATGAGCCAGAGGTCCGGGCCACCTGCGCCGCCTGGAGCGCGTCCGCGACCTGCCCTTGAATCTGCGACTCTCCGATCACCACCGATTCCAGTCCGGCGGCGACACGCGCGAGATGGCGCGCCGCTCCGGCTCCGGTCAGCATGTAGAGGGACTCCATAAGGGAATCGGGCGCTACCGCCATTGGCGCTGCGAGCCGCTCCACAATGGCCTTCCGGGCGCGCTCAGTATCAGCGCTGATCGCATAGACTTCAAGGCGGTGGCATGTCGAGACGACCACCGCCTCGGCGAGCGGCTCCTCATGCAGCGAGCGCAGCAGCGCGACAAGCTCGTCGCCTTCGACGCTCAGGCGTTCGCGTAGCTCGACCGGCGCGCTATGATGATCCAGCCCGACGAGCAGCAGGTGCGCGGAGTCTCTGGCATGTCCGCCGATATCGAGATGGTTCTGATTTGGGGTTGTGTTTGGATTCATGAGGTCACGACCTGACGCGCCTCTGCGCGCGGACAGCAGCCGGGAGGACAGACGCCATCCCCAGGGCGATCTGGCATGCGCTCGGCGACAAGCTCCCGAACCATGCGCACGAAGGCGGGATGCACGCCCGCGGTCCCTGCGCGCACCATGGTGATGCCAAGACTCTCGGCGAGTTCGCGCGCCTCAACATCCAGGTCATACAGCACTTCCATGTGATCGGAGATGAAGCCGATCGGCGCGACAACTGCCGTCCGCGATTCCTGCGCGCGCAGCCGCTCGCCGATATCCGGCCCCAGCCACGGCTGGGCAGGCGAGCCGCTCCTGCTCTGATACGCCAGCTCCCACTCCCGCGCGCCCACCTGATCCGCGACCAGCCGGCACGCCTCGCGCAGTTGCGCCTCATAATCGCTCACCCGCGCCATGCTCTCCGGGATGCTGTGCGCGGTAAAGATCACCGGCGTCTGCTCGCGCTCCGCTGGCGGGAGCGTGTCGAGCGCATCACGCAGACGGTCGGCGTTGGCCTGGATGAACCCCGGATGATCGAAAAACTTGCGCAGCGGGCTGACACGCGGCGCGTCAGCGCCAAGCTCCGCCTGCGCGCGCGCGATGTCTTCCAGATACTGCCGGCAACTGGAATAGGAGCTATACGCCGAGGTGATGAACGCCAGCGCATGTTTCCGGCCATCCGCCCGCATCTCACGCAGCGCGTCGGCAAGGAAAGGACGCCAGTTGCGATTCCCCCAGTAGATCGGCAGGTCAGGGCCACGCGCCTTTAACTCAGCACGCACCGCCGCGATCAAGGCGCGAATCTGCTCGTTGATCGGACTGACGCCGCCGAACAGATCATAGTGATGCGCCACCTCTAGCATGCGCTCGCGCGGCACGTTGCGCCCACGCAGCACGTTTTCCAGAAATGGCAGCACGTCATCTGGACCCTCTGGCCCGCCGAACGAGACCAGCAGGATGGCGTCGTAGGGTATTCGCGCGCTATCGCTCGTCGCGGTGTCGTTGGTCACGTCGCGCTCCCCAGGCATCGTGGAGCTCACTTCCTTGTTTCAGCCGATCATCCCCAGCGCCGTATCGAGCGACTGATGGACCGCCGTAATGACCGGCGTGTCGCGCAGGGTATAGCGCCGCGCCTCGGTCGCGCGCAGATCGATCACCAGCGACTGGAAGCGCGCCAGATCGTCGGTCTCGTAGGCGACGATGAACTCGGCGTCGGTCAATCCCGTCGCATAGAGCAGTGTCTGGCTGATATCGGCGTAGCTGTGGCCGACGCGCATGTGCTCGTTCATCATGCCCTGGCGCGCCTCTTTGCTCATGAGGTACCAGTCAATCGTCTTCGTGAACGGATAGACGACCAAGTATTCCCCACGCCGCTCCTCCTCAATCGCCTGTTCCTGCGCCGTCGGGCGTCGTGTATAGCTGGAGGGTCGCGTGAAGCCGAACAGGGAGTGCGTTGGCTGCAAGTACGCGCCAATGCCCGTCTGCAACAGACGCGCCGTCATTTCCTGCATCGCGCGTGGAGAATCGCCACGCCGCCACAGGACGAGATCGGCATCGGTGCGGAAGCCAATGCCGCTATAGCTCGTCGTGACGATATCGGGGGCCGCTTCTTCGACCGCCTTCACAAATGCCTGGCGGCCCTGCGTTCGCTCCTCGTCGGCGAGCCGGCGCCACAGCGGATCGATGCGTAAGCAGAGAAAGTGCGCGAAGTACCCTGCGGAAGAACGCTCTGTCTGTTCAGTCATAGGTATCTCTCCTGAATCTCACTTCCAATCCTGGATCATACTCAAGGCGCCACGGAACGTCCCTCTGGCGCGCCACCCTCGAATCCTCCAAGCACCCCCAGCAGCACCGCGTCCATGAAGCCATCAATCCGCTCGTGGAGCGAGACGGCCTCGAGAAGATCCGCGCGCGTCGTCTCGGTCGTCTCGGCGCTTGCCGGCGCGGTGAGACGCGCGCATGCGCGGCGAAAGTAGACGAAGGCCTTCACGGTGTCGGACAGGCTGATGTGCGCCAGCGCCGCCTCACGGCCATAGGTCATCCCAACGCTCTTCGCCTCGGCAAGGTAATGGTCGTCGTTGAGGCGCGTGTGCACGTGCTGGAGCAGCAGGCCGAGCAGGCGCTGGCCAAGCTCACGCATCCGCGCGACGCCAGGCTCCGCGCTCACCCGCTGACGCCAGTCCTGACTGAGGAGTTCACGCCGGTCCAGTGGAGCTGCCGCCGCCGCCACGTGAGGGTGTATAGTGGCCAAAGCCGCCATCTCTGCCGCGCCGGAGGCAAACGCCTCGATGGCGCTGCGCGAGAAGCGCCGATGTCCGCCGAGTGTCTTGCGGCTCGGCACACGTCCCGCATCGCTCCATCGGCGCAACGTGGGAGCGGACACCTCGAGCAGACGACTCGCCTCTGCGATGCTGATCCAGTTATCTTCTGGCAGGTCAGGTGTGTTGTCGTGTGCGGCGTGTATCAACGGGACAGGCTTTCGTCCAGAAAATCGCTCAAACCTCTGCAAATACGATGACAAAATCTTCCAAATCTGTCAAGGTGGACCCTCTCCATGGCTAAAGTCGTGAGGCTTCTCAGTTCAGGCCGGGCTACGTGCGGGGCGCACATACATGACCTGCTATAGCAGGTCACAACCTGGAAGCATAGCGCCATGTTGATAAAAGTGGACTCTAGCCCGTCGCAAGCCGCCGGATTTAGGTCACGCAGTGAGGCAAGCGCTGGTGAGCCAGACGTTCGCGCCCTTGCCGCCTTTGTGCCGATCAGACAGAATAGAGCACTGTGGAACAGCAGATGGTGTGCAAGACCTTCAAGTACAAACCCACCCTTAACTGGAGCGGAACCTTGCGTGTGTCCTCGGCTTGTGCCGCTGGCTCTACACCGGCTTGGAGCAACGTGTCGTCGCCTATCGGCGGTGCTGCATTGCCGTCTGACGATACCAGCAGGAAGTGGAATTCAATGAGATCCGCCCCAGGTGCCCAGAGTACGCAGGCATCTACAGCTATGTGCTGCAAGACGTGCTATAGAGCCTCGACAAGACGTATCAGGCATTCTTTCGCCGGGTGAAAGGGACGGACAGGCCGATGCAACTGGTTGAGCGCCATGTCATCAAGCGCGCCGATCCCCGCTTTGCGGCAATCGATGCAGCCTCTTTCGCCTCCAAGAACCTCTATAACGCCGCCAACTACGTGGTGCGCCAGTCCTTCATCCATGAGGGCGTCTATCTCAACTATGATGAGATGCACCACCGCATGAAGGACCATGAGGTATATCAAGCGCTGCCAGCCAAAGTCGCCCAGTGGGTGCTGCGCCTGCTGGAGAAGAACTGGCTGAGCTACTTCGCCGCCTGCGCCGCCTGGCAAGCAGACCCCTCAAAGTTCCTGGGGCATCCCAAACTTCCTGGGTACAAAGACAAGCAGCGGGGGCGCAATCTGTTGATCTATACCACTCAGGCGCTCAGCGTCCCCGCGCTTCGGGCGGGCTGGATTGTGCCATCCATGCTGGGCATCAATGTGAAGACGAGGGTCAAGAGCGTTCAGCAGGTCCGCATCATTCCCCGTATCGGCTTCTATGTGGTGGAGGTGATCTACGAGCAGGAACCGATCCCGGCTGTAGTCAATCCTGCGCTGCGCGCGGGTGTGGATATTGGTTTGAACAATCTGGCCATGCTAACTTCAGACAAGCCGGGCTTTGTGCCTCGCGTCGTCAACGGGCGGCCAGTGAAGTCGATCTACCAGTTCTACAATAAGCGTCGTGCGGAGCTACAGAGCCGTTTGGGAGCGGCGCACACTAGCCAGCGTCTTGAGCGTGTCACGACCAAGCGCACGCGACATATTGACCTCTACCTGCATACAGCAAGCCGACGTCTCATCGATCTGCTGGTAGCTGAAGGCATGGGGACATTGGTGATTGGCAAGAATCCGCTGTGGAAACAGGAAATGAACCTGGGCAAACGGAACAACCAGAACTTTGTCTCTGTCCCTCACGCCCGGTTCATTGAGATGCTGAGGTACAAGGCCGAGTTGGTGGGCATAGAGGTTATGATCGCCGAAGAAAGCCACACCAGCAAAGCCAGCTTCCTTGATGCAGACCCGCTTCCAGTGTTTGATCCGTCTCAGCCCACGCCCATGTTCAGTGGCAAGCGGGTGAAGCGCGGGCTGTATCGGGCAGCAGACGGCACGCCGATCAACGCGGATGTGAATGGCGCCTACAACATCATTCGCAAAGTAGCTCCTGAGGCGTTCACGCAAGGGAGTAGAGGGTGCGTAGCTCACCCAGTACGGCTTGCCGTATAAACCAATCACTAGCGAGCTAGTGATTGGAAGCTATAGTTCTCTCGTCGGCGACAAATGGGCTGGCGGAGCAATGTCCTGTGCGCGCGATCATCCCCATAGTTCCTGCTCCCTATCTAGATGCGCGTGGGGCTGTATCTGGTTGTGCGAGCGACCTGCGGAGTAGCCATGAGCGAGCATCTGGACGACTTTGACGTTGAGGTGAGCGCGCTGGCGACCACTTCCGCCACGCCTGACGCCGAGGGCCAGGAGCATGGTACGCTCATCCCTCCTGACGACGCCACAGCGGATGCGCCTCCCGCCCGACGAATCTCTCTGGCCGCGCGCCGTCCGCAAGCCCAGCGACTTCTCCGCGCCGGAAGCGCCATCACACTCCTCGCGGTTCTTATCACTGCGGTCCTGTTGCTTCCCACTAGCAACCGCGAGGCCTTCCTCCGTCTGGTCACGCCGCCGTTCCCCACTGCCACGCCTCAACCGGGCAATGACGCCTTTCTCTGGGAGCACACTGTCCCCTGGGGACAGCTCTTTATTGATGGCAAGCCGGGTCCCGACGTGAGCGGGTCGGCGGTGCGCCAGAGCGATGGATTGCCGGAGGGCGCCGTCTTTCATCTTGCGCGGGGACATCACACCATCGAATATCGCGCCGCCCCCTTCCCCACACTGAAGTGCGTCCTCACCGTCCCTGTCGAGCGCGGCGATACCTGTCCACTCGAACGAACCGGTGACTTCTCCTTCCTCACGCCTACTGCTCCAGCGACCCGCCTCCTTGACCTGCAGGCGACGGTTGACCGGCTGCCGAAGGCACAGGCGGATGCTCTGGTGGCGGCGGCGCAAGCGGAGTTGACATCGCTCGCGGCCAGTCTCCCCGTTGGCTCGCTCACTCCAGGCGATCACTACCTCGATGGCGCCG
>DATAOM010000373.1:0-6261 GCA_036265775.1 Ktedonobacterales bacterium
GCGTCGTGAGTCTGAGCGAGCGCCCGTAATGCGCGCGGCTCCTCACGCAGCTCGTCCCAGGCAAAGTTTACCATCACGCAGCGCTCAGTCTGCTTGGTGACGCGCAGGCGCACCGTATCCCCCAGAAGGATGTCGCGTCCCTCCCAGTTATCCTCCTGAAAGCCCTCTCCATCCGTTTCGATGACGATGTTCGGACGCAAGCGGCGCGCGTCGGTCTCATCCTGTGCCAGCAACAAGCCGAGCGCGCGCAGCGAGGCCGTGGTCACCAGATGAATAGGGCCGTCATCGAAATGTGAGATGTCCGCCTCGCGGCGCAATTCTACATTGACGCCCAGCGCCTCGCTGAGTCGCGCGTGAATCGCCGGATCGTCGCCTCTGAGCATGGAGCCGTCAAGGAAAGTAATGACCGGCATGTCGTCATCATAGTGGGCGCGAAACCGGTACAAGCCACGCATGAGCCGGAAGCGTCGGGTGGTCTTCCCGCTACCGAAATTCCCCGCCTCGTCGCGGACGGCGTAGAGGCGATCCCCGACGACGCCACGATGTTCCAGCAGCAGGCTCTCGTGGCGTTCTCCGAGCATCGACTTGACGGGATACCGCCAAAGGCCGGCGATGGTCCCGATCATGGCAGGCCTCTTCTCAGCAGGTCACAAGTTGGACGCGCAGCCTCGTGATCTTTAGTAGCAGCAGCTATCCTTGAAGCCGCACGCTGGGCAGATTGTTGCCTTGCCGCCCTTGAGGTCGGGCATCTCGTGGTCGCAGACTGGGCAGGCCATCGTGCCAGCGCCTAGTGTATGGTCGTTCTGCTCCAGCGCTATGGCAGGCGCCGCGCTATCTTGTGTTGGCGCCTCCGAGGTCTCAGCGTTCTCCATTGTACTTCCCTTTTCCCCAATACTACAGTAGTTGTAATGCCTTTCAAAGTCTGCGAATGGGCATGACGAGCGCGATAGGCACGCCCCTTAGAATATGGCCATCCGTGCGTAGCACAGGCGACAGCTCTACAAGTCAGGTGTGGCGATACCATGCGCGCCGAGCGTCAGAAATAGCTCGCCGCCATGGAAATGGTCATGCTCCAGCACATGCTGGATGACCCATTGGCGCGTGAGGGAGTATGGCTCGCCGCGCCAGTCACCCTCGTATTTGAATGCGAGGTCGGCGACGGTCCAACCTGCGAGCATATCATTCAACAGGCGTAGCGTAACCTCGACGCCCTTGACGATCTCTGCCGCGTTATGCGCTGGCTCGCCGGGACGGTCATACGTCAAGTAAGCAGTCCACTCAGGATCGGTCGCGCCGAGCAACTCAAACCAACTTGCGCGCGTGCGTACGAGGTGCGAGATGATCTCACGGGCGGAGCGCTGGCTTGGCGCAACACGCAGGTCCAGTTGCTCGTTGGAGAGCGGCGCAAGGGCCTCGACGAGCTTCTTGTTGAAATCGTCCCAACCCGCGTACACGTCAGCCAGCGTAATCGTTTCCTCAGCCACAAAGCCCCTCCTTGAAAATAGATCATCCGTTCGCCATCGACGCCCTCATTGTACCCCACAGGTCGCTCGCCGTCATAGATGAGGCGCAAAGGGGTGCGCCGTGGGAGAGGTGGGCCATGACTGGCGTGTGAGCGGGCGTGATACTTGAAGCGGCGCCCGACCTAGAGTTCTGGCGTTGCAATGCCATGGACGCCGAGTGTGAGCATGATCTCTCCGCCATGATGGTAGTCGTGCCGCACGAGATTCCAGATGACTTGCCCCCGCGTGAACACACTCGTCTCGCCGTGATACGTCCATTCGATGACATTGGCGAGATCGGCGGCGGTCCAGCGCTGCAGGCTCGCACTGATGACTTGCCAGGTGGTTTCAAGCCCATCAGCGAGTTCGGTCGCTCGACGGACCACTGGCGGCGCAGGCTGATCGGCGCCATCCCAGTAGGCAAGCGCATTCAGTTCATCGTCCCCCTCGCGGAGTATCCAATGGGTCATGCGGGCGCGAGCAGCGACGATGTGGGATGCCAGGGCGCTGACTGTCCGCAAGTGTGGGGCTGCGCGCAACGCCAGTTGTTCCTGCGTCAACGAACGAATGAGACTGGTAAGCCGCTGGTGATCTGCCTCCCAACCCGCATAGATAGCAGCCAACGTTAGAGTTTCGTTAGCCATCAGCGCCTCCTTGCGGAAGACTGTCTGCTGGAAAATTCGTCTCTATCATGGCTCATGGCCTTTCGTTGGCACTCGCCTCTATTGCCAGATATCGTGAGCACGAACGTGCGCGGCGACAAATCTATCCACTTCGGTAATCTGGTCTGGTGTAGGCTCGACATCCTCATCCGCGTCGACAATGACAGGCCACAAATCGATACCTACTGCATCGTTGATCACGATGGTATTGCAGACATGACAGCGACGTGGCGCGTCATGCTGGTATCGTCCGCCGCATGAGCAGTCTCTCAGCGCAGACTCAATCGCCCGCATCTGCACGGTGTAGCGTTCACCTGTCGATACTGATGCGTCAGAAGAAATCTCATCAACTAACGCGCTTGCCATCTTGTCATAGTAGTTGACCTCAACACTGTTCGCGCAGCTATCGCAATACAGTTGCCAGTGATCGTACATAGGCGAATGGACGACGCGATAAAGCAGCGCGCCACAATGTGGACATGGGAATGTCTCCGAGTCAAGCCAATGCTGATTGCCATTCTTGTCAGCCATAAGCGCCTACTTTCACTCGGCTAATCATCCTCAAAGAGTGAAGGCTGGCGCTCGACCTGTTCCGCCGCAGCGAGGCGCTTCTGCTCATGAGTGCGGACCTGGGTGACGCTCTCGGTCGGCGTAGGCAGATCCTCGGGCATCGTCCCACCGAGTTCGGCGATAGTCTGGCGCACTTTGCGCCCAACGTCATGATGCGCCTGGTTGGCCGCATCCTTGCCTGTAATGCCTTCACGACGAATCTTGTCCTCGGCCTGCGTGGCGCGGAAGAGGTTGGCGGCAAGTTCGGTATGTCCCATCCAGTCGAGGATATGTTGCCCTTTCTTCAGACCTTTACGCGCGTGGATGTCCTTCGCCCGTTCGCCGTTGTAGAGGCCCATGTAGCCGTGGTCGGTGAAGATGGCAAAATCGCGCGCCGTTATGACGCCAGCGGACTGCGCGGTCGCGGCGAGCAGCTTGTTGTGTTCGGTCAGTTCGTCGCGCACATACAGACGGCGCTGCGCCTCGGAGAGACTGGCAAGCTCGTCGGCGATCTCGGCCTCGCGGGTGCGCACGGCGAAGTAGGTCTGGCCGAGCGCAACGACCTCCTTGCTGGGATCGGCGTTCTGCACAATCAGGTAGCAGGCGTAGCGCGACAGGTTGTAATCATCGACTTCTCGTGTCGCGCCTGAGCCAATCGTGACCAAATTGCGCGTCTCCGCAAAATGGTCCGAGACCGCTTGACCACTGTTCTCACAGGCTTCCATCGCGCGGCGGATGACTGGCTGGAAGTTGCGCCAGTTTGTGGTGTAGCCTAGCGCCACTGATAGCTCACGCGCGCTCCAATACTCGTTACCATCCTCGTCTTCATACCGGATCTGCTCAAAGAGGCTCACTTGCTGCCCCTGCGGATGTTCGTCGCCCATCTGTGCTTCCCTTTCGCTCGCCGACCTTCAGCCTTGCGCTCATTATGCGTCAGATGAAAGTTGAAGTACGCTACTCGGGCTCGGAAGCGGAAAAGGCATCCCACGTGGGCCAGGACGCGCGTTCGGGCAGCACATAACCCTGCAGGCGGTAGAGCGACCCTGCGCCATCAACCTTCAGCGTCGTCCCAGAGATGAACGTGGCAGCGGGCGAGAGCAGGAAGAGCACCGCGGCGGCGACCTCGCTCTCCGTCCCCATGCGTCCGGCGGGAACGTCGCGCGCGACGGCGGCGAGCTGCGCCTGCACCGGCTCTGGATACTGCTTCAACCCGCTGGAATCAATCAATCCTGGCGCCACCGCATTGACGCGCACACCATACGCCGCCCACTCCAGCGCCAGCGATTGCGTCAGGTTCATCACGCCGGCGCGCGCCGCGCCGCTATGCGCCACGCCGGGGGAGCCACGCCAGTTCTCCATCACGATACTGACGATCGCGCCGCCATGCTCGCGCATACTCGCATCCAGCGCCGCGCGCGACATATACCACGTCCCGGTGAGGTTCGTCTCGACGACGGCCTGCCAGCCCTTCGGCGAGATCGCCTCGGCGGGGCTGACGAACTGCCCGCCCGCGTTGTTCACCAGCGCGTCCACGTGGCCGTGCCGCTGAACGACCTCGGCGAAGAAGGCGTTCACCGCCTCTGGGTCGCGGATATTGCATGCCAGCGCCGTCACCTTCCCGCCCGCCGCTGCGATCTCCGCGCGTGTCGGCTCCAGATGCTCAATCGAGCGCGAGCAGATTACCACCGTCGCGCCCAGGGAGGCCAGCTCCTGCGCGATGGCGCGCCCGATGCCTGTCCCACCGCCGCTGACCACGACTACCTTGCCGTCGAAGAGTCCGTCGCGAAAGATGGATGCCATGCCACCGCTCCTTATCCCGTCCTTATCCTGCTGTCTGCCTGTGCGCTGATTATAGCCAACTGTCATGTTGACATGAGCGAGACCTAGAGGAACCAGGCTGCTCCGTTGACAGCATCGGCGCCTCTATGCTACTCTTGTGCTTCCCTGACACAAGTGTCCTCAGCAAACACACCATTGGAGCGCTCTGTCGCCAATCCCATCATCGTTCGCCTATCTCGGTCTGTTTTCGAGGCGCCGCGTGATGAGGCCGCGCGGAGACCAATCAGCAGGTCGTGATCTATGGCGCCGGATTCTCCCCTCCAGATCCTTCTCATCGATGATGACGCAACTCTATTGCAGACACTCACCGATGCCCTGGACCTCTATGGCTTTCAGACCCTCGCGGCGGCCTCCGGCGCTGAGGGCCTCGAACTGGTGATCGCGCACGAGCCAGCGTGTGTGGTAGTGGATATCCGTATGCCGGGGATCAACGGATATCAATTTGTCCGTGCGCTGCGCGGCGATCCCTCGACTGCCGCGATTCCCATCGTGATCCTGAGCGCGCTGGCGCAGGAGCATGAGCAACTGGCAGGCATGTTGACCGGCGCCGACGCCTATCTGCTCAAGCCCGTAGCCATCGCCGAACTCGTCAAGGTCATCGCCGAGGCGACCGCAAGCAGCGCAGAAATGAGAGAACTCCTACGCCTGCGGCTTCTGGATACGCCAGAAGAGAGCGCGTAATGAGCAACGATACAGCACAAGCGCCAAAAGATGTGGAGCGGCTCCGCGAGAAGATGCAGCGCCAGCGCGGCGGCTCGGTAGCGAACGCTCTACGTGCGTTCTATCTCAGCCCCTTTCGCGCGGATCTCCTACCCGCCTCGATCGACCCGAATCGCCTCGAACGCCAGCGCCGCGCGCGACTCTTTACCCTGATTGTCACGGTCCTGACCGTTGTCCAGGCGGTCTCCGTACTCGGCCAGATCATCACTGGCGCGCCTCCGCAGGTGATTGTTGGGCAGGCGGCGATTATCGCGCTCAGCCTCGTGTGCCTGCTGCTCAATCGCCTGGGGTGGACCGAGATCTCCAGCGTCATTTACCTGGCGGGATCTATTGCAGGTGTCTATTTTGCCTCGACCCAGACAGGCGTGGCGCTTGATCTGCGTGGATTGATGACCCTATCCATACTGTTGATCTTCATCGTGCTCGCTGGACTCCTCTTGCCGCGCTGGGCGATTTGGCTCGTCGCGGCGGTGTGCGCCGCCGTGATCCTCTATGCGTTGCAGACACGTCCGCTTATCGCCGACGCTGGCTTCTCCGAAAACGACACTCGCGCCACACTGACCGGCATCTTTCTGGTCACGCTGCTGGCGCTGGCGACGCTCACCTGGATCGCGTCGAGGAGTACATTCGCCGGCCTCTCGACGCTCGCTGCGGCTGTCGAGCGCGAGCAGGAGTTGACCGCGCTCAAAGACCTGTTCATCACGGACGTCAATCACGAGCTGCGCACGCCGATCATGGCGCTGTATAACAATCTTGAACTGCTCGATCTCATGCGCCAGCGCGGCGCGGAGAGCCAGCGTCAGTCGCTGGCGTTGCAGCGCGCGCGCTCGGCGGGAGACGCGATTCTCCATCTCCTCAACACCATTTTGGATCCTACCGTCCTCAACGGCCAGGTTCCCTCGCTCAAGCTGGAGCCCGTTCCATTGGCTCCCCTCGTGCGGAATATCCTCGAGACCTTCGATCCACGCGAGGTAGGCGAATCAGTCATC
>DATAOM010000374.1:0-2999 GCA_036265775.1 Ktedonobacterales bacterium
CGAACCTGTGGGCGCAGGAGATCAACGCGCTGGACGAGGTGCGCAACAACTGGGGCAAGGTGCAGGAATACCTGGCGACCTCGCTGAAGAACCAGGGTATGAGCGACGTCGCCGCCGAGGAGATGGCGCTGATTCCCGGCATGGACGAGATCGTGGCATTGCTGCACATCCACCGCCAGGCGCAGGAGGGGACCTTCGACGTCATCGTGGTGGACGCCGCGCCGACCGGCGAGACCGTGCGCCTCCTGAGCATGCCGGAGACGTTCCTGGTCTACGCCAACCGGCTCAAGGGTTGGCGTGGCGTCGCGCTGACCGCCGCCAAGCCGCTGCTGCGCCAGTTCTTGCCCGGCGTAAACGTGCTGGAGTCGCTGGAGAAGCTCAACGACCAGGTCGCCGTGCTGCGTGCGACGCTCACCGATCCCGACATCAGCTCGTACCGGCTCGTGGTCAACCCGGAGAAGATGGTCATCAAGGAGGCCTTGCGCGCCGAGACCTACCTCGCGCTTTATGACTATCCGATTGATGGCGTCCTCTGCAACCGCGTCCTCCCGACGAACCAGAAGTATCATGACCAGTTGTTGCGCGACATGGTGGCGCAGCAGCGCGGCTACTACGACATGATTCACTCCACCTTCACGCCGCTGCCGGTCTGGGATGTGCCGTATAGCTCGCGCGAGATTTTGGGTGTGGCGGCGCTGGCCGAACTGGGAACGCAGATCTGGTCCGGCGACGATCCGACGAAGGTCTTCTATCGGGGCAACCCGCAACAGGTAACGAAGGTGGGCGACCGCTATGTCTTGCGGCTGCCGCTGCCGCACGTCGAGCTAGCGAAGGTCATCATGACGAAGAAGGGCGACGAGTTGGTCGTCGAGGTCGGGAACTTCAAGCGCGACATTATGTTGCCGACGGTCCTGGCGCCGATGGAGGCGACGGTGGCGAAGATGGTCAACGGCTCGCTGGAAGTGACGTTCGAGGAGCCAGCGCCAGAGCCAAGCGTGGCGAACAGCTAGCGCGCATGAGCGAGGAAACGCCGGAAACGCCAGAGGCGGCAAAGACCGAGACGCCTCACCTGGCCGAGCGCGCCGTGCAGGTCGCCGGGCTGCGCATCGCCACAGCGATGAACGACGTCCCACGATTTTTGCTGGGGCGCGTGCCGCTGGTCGTCTTGCCCGCCGCGAATCATCCCTGGCAGGACTATCGCCTGATCCTCGAACGGTTCGCGTCGGAGCGACGCGTCTTCGCACTCGACTGGCCCGGCTTCGGCTCATCTGATAAGCCGACGCCCGCAGACTTTGCATATAGCATCAAGAGTTATGCCGAGATTCTCGCCGGATGGATGGATAGTCTGGGCGTCGCGCGCGCCGTGTTTGTGGGCAACTCGGTCGGGGCAGGCGCGGCGATCCAGTATGCGGCGGCGCGTCCGCAGCGCGCGCTGGGATTGCTGCTCGTTGCGCCCACTGGCTTCACGCCGCCCGGAATCACACGCTGGACCGCAGCACGTTTTCTGGGTACGCCGTCTGCATTGCGAGCGGTGGTTGGTGGCTTCACCTCGCTTTATCTCGGCCCGACGACCGACGCGACGAAGGGCGTGATGGACCGGCAGAAGGAACTGCGTGCAAGCCTAGACTACAACGCCTCCATTGATGCCTGCGCCGCGCTGTGGCGCAGCTTCGACACGCCCGCCGCCGATCTGAGCGCTGTCGCGCGCGAGGTCATAGCTCCGGCGATGGTTGCGCGTGGCGCGCTCGACCCGATCATCACCGAGACGGATGCGCGGCGTGCGGCGGAGACGCTTGGAGCGAACACGGGCAAGCGCGCGCTGGAGGTCGTCTTGCCCAATGCAGGACATCTGCCGTTTCTGCAGGAGCCGGAGCGCTTCCTGAAGGCGGTCGAGGGATTGCTGGCGACCGCCGAGGTCAACGCCGCGACGGCGAATTGATTTCTCTATGGAGCGGTGTGTATGCGGATTCTCGTGACTGGCAGTTCTGGGCAGCTTGGCGCGGAAGTTGCGCGCCAATTCGCGCCAGAGCATGAGGTGATCGGGCTTGACGTGCGGCCGGGCGAGTGGACGACGGTTGTGGGCGATGTGGCCGACGCCGATCTGATCGCCAGTCTCATGCGCGGCGTTGATGTCGTGATTCATATCGCCTCACTGCACGCGCCGCATGTGGGCCAGCGCTCGCTGCAGGATTTCATTGATACGAATATCACTGGAACGCTGCGCCTGCTGGAGGCCGCCTCCGCCGCAGGTGTGCGCCGCTTCGTCTACACCAGCACGACTTCGGTGTATGGCTACTCACTTGTGCCGGATGGTCACGAAGCCGTCTGGGTGACGGAAGACCTGACGGCGCGCCCGCGCGACATCTACGACATCACCAAGCTGGCCGCCGAGGAGTTGTGCCGTCTCTTCGCACGTGACCACGGCCTTCCGGCAATCTGTCTGCGCGTCTCGCGCTTCTTCGCGCAGACGCCGGACCTGATGGCGGCGTACCGGCTCTACCGGGGAGCCGACGTGCGCGACATCGCCGCCGCGCATACGCTCGCCGCGCCTAACCAGGACATCGCGTTCGACATCTTCATCATCTCGGCGCGCTCGCCCTTCCAGCATGAGGACACAGCAGAACTACTGACTGATGCGCCAGCGGTGATCCGCCGGTATTATCCTGACGCGGAAGAAGTGTTTCGCGCGCATGGATGGGCGCTGCCAGCGAGCATTGACCGCGTCTACGTCACCGCGAAGGCGGAGCGGCTGTTGGGCTATGCGCCACAACATAATTTCGCCGAGCTACTGGATGAGCTCAGGGCCAGCAGAGATTCGCATGCGGGCGCATGAATCCTTCCCCTACCTTTATCCCGACGCTATCCCGACGCGAGGAGTTCAGAGTGATGGCGCTGGTATATGGCGCGCATCGCTTCAGGGCTGCGATCATCCGTCGCGTGTAAATCGGCGATCAGGGCGCGAATAGAGGGGGTCATGACCAGTAAATACCGAGTCCGTT